>NZ_JASLAW010000122.1 GCF_030147005.1 Pseudomonas sp. | reverse complement strand
CCGTTGGGGCGCGAAGCGGCCCCAAAAATGGGACTGCTACGCAGTCCAGCGGGAGCAAGCTCCCTCGCCACAGGGACCGGTTCTGTCTTAACTGACTGGCATTAGGGCAAGCCCGGCTCCCGGATTGGATCGCGGGGCGTCAGGCAGATAGTTGTAGGCTGCCAAGCCACCACGTGAGCAAGCTCCCTCGCCACAGGCTCAGTGTCGCTCCCAGCGTCGGTAGATACCGATGCTGCGTTGGCGCAAGTCCAGGCGGCGCAAGGCTTCAGGGGCGATAGGCCCGCATAAACAACTTCACCACCTCCTGCACATGCGCCTCGGCGTCCGCCTCACTCAGTTGCCCGCCACAGCCATACAGCAAGCGGAAATTCGCCGTGCCTTTGAGCAGGCAAAAGAAGTGCTCGGCTGCTTTGAAGGGGTTGTCGATGCTCAGGGCACCGCTCTGGTCAATAGTGCCGAGCAGCCGCTCCATGCCTTGCAGCATGCGCATGGGGCCGGCTTCAAAGAAGATCTGTGAGAGTTTCACGTCCTGGTTGCCGGTGGTCATCATCAAGCGATGCAGATTCACCGATTCCTCGCTGTTGATCAGCCGATGGAAGCCCCGCGCGATGTTCAGCAACACCGTCTCTACAGGCATGCCGGTGGGTAGCTCGAAGTACATGACCGGCAATTGCTCTTCACACTTGGCCACCACCGCAGCGGTGAACAGGGTCTCCTTGTCGGTGAAGTGGCTGTAAACGGTGAGTTTCGATACGCCGGCCGCGAGGGCGACTGCGTCCATACTGGTGCTCGCGTAGCCATTGCTCAAGAACAGGGATTTCGCAGCTTCGAGGATTGCCTGGCGTTTTGCCATGTCCTTGGGACGCCCGGGGCTCGCGGTGTTCACAGGATTGTCGGACATTTTCACCTTTAATACTGGACTGGCGAGTTTGGTATTAATAACATACCGCCCAGTATAATTATTCCTAGCTCCATTTGCGAAAGGTCCTACAGCATGCACAGCACTTTCCTGCCCCTTGCATTGCCTGTCAGCCTGGCCTTCCTGTTAGCCGCGTGCGGCCATGAAGAAGCAGCTCAAACCTCGATCCGCCCGGCCATGGTGGTGCAACCCCAGCCCTCGGCGCAGGCGATGGACAGCTATTCAGGTGAAGTGCGCGCCCGCTATGAGCCGGACCTGGCCTTTCGCATCGGCGGCAAAGTCAGCAAGCGCCTGGTGGATGAGGGCGAACGGGTCAAGGCCAACCAGCCACTGGCTGAGCTCGACCCTCAGGATGTGCGCCTGCAACTGGAAGCCGCCCGCGCCCAAGTGGCAGGCGCCGAAGCCAACCTGAGCCTGGTCCGCGCCGAGCGTGACCGCTACAAGACCCTGATGGACCGTCAGATGGTCAGCCGCTCCCAGTACGACAATGCCGAAAACCTATATCGAGCCGGTAGTGCACGCCTCAAGCAGATCAAGGCGGAATTCGACGTGTCCAGCAACCAGGCCGGATATGCCGTGTTGCGTGCGCCCCAGGACGGGGTCGTCGCCAAGCGCGCGGTTGAAGTGGGTCAGGTAGTTTCTGCTGGCCACACCGTGTTCACTCTGGCCACCGATGGCGAGCGTGAAGTGTTGATCAGCCTGCCCGAGCAAGGCTTCGGCCGCTTCAAGATCGGCCAGCCGGTGGCGGTTGAGTTGTGGAGCCAGCCCGATCAACGCTTTGCCGGGCGCTTACGCGAGCTGTCGCCGGCGGCCGATCCGAAGTCGCGCACCTTCGCTGCTCGGGTTGCATTCACGGGCGGCAAAGTGCCGGCCGAACTCGGCCAGAGCGCCCGCGTATTCATACAGGCCGACGGTGTGATTCCACTGTCGGTGCCGCTGTCTGCCCTTAGTGCGCAGAATGGCGCGTCTTACGTCTGGCGTGTGGCCCCGGACAACACCCTCAAGCGCACGCCCGTGCGCATCGGCGCGTTTGGCGAGAACTCCGTGCCCGTACTGGAAGGCCTGGCGCCCACCGACTGGGTTATTGCGGCGGGGGTGCATGTGCTCCATGAGGGCCAGCAAGTGCGGCCGGTGGATCGCGCCAACCGTGTGGTGAATCTGGCGGCCAAGGAGTAGTCCCCGATGGGTTTCAATCTTTCCGAGTGGGCGTTGCGTAATCGCCAGATCGTACTGTTCCTGATGATCCTGCTGGCTGTGGTCGGTACCTTGTCCTACACCAAACTGGGGCAAAGCGAAGACCCTCCATTTACCTTCAAAGCCATGGTGATCAAAACCAACTGGCCTGGGGCCACGGCCCAGGAAGTGTCGCGCCAGGTCACCGAGCGCATCGAGAAAAAACTGATGGAAACCGGCGAGTACGAGCGCATCGTCTCGTTCTCGCGCCCCGGCGAATCCCAAGTCACCTTCATTGCTCGCGACTCCATGCACTCGGCGCAGATTCCCGAGCTGTGGTACCAGGTGCGCAAGAAGATCAGCGATATCCGCCAGACCTTGCCGCCGGATATCCAGGGACCGTTTTTCAACGATGAATTCGGCACCACCTTCGGCAATATCTACGCCTTGACCGGTGACGGTTTCGATTACGCCGTGCTCAAGGACTACGCCGACCGTATCCAGATTCAGCTGCAACGCGTGCCGGACGTGGGCAAGGTTGAGCTGCTTGGCCTGCAGGACGAGAAGATCTGGATCGAGCTGTCCAACCTCAAGCTCGCGACCCTCGGTCTGCCATTGGCCGCAGTGCAGCAGGCCTTACAGGAACAGAACGCGGTCTCGACCGCCGGCTTCTTTGAAACCTCGACCGAACGGGTGCAACTGCGGGTGTCGGGCAACTTCAAGAGCGTGGACGAGATTCGCAACTTTCCCATTCGGGTTGGGGAGAGAAACTTGCGCATCGGCGATGTGGCCGATATTCAGCGTGGTTTCAACGACCCACCGGCACCGCGTATGCGTTACATGGGCGCCGACGCCATCGGGCTGGCCGTGGCCATGCGTGATGGCGGTGACATTCTGGTGCTGGGCAAGGCCCTTGAAAATGAATTCGCACGATTGCAGAAGAACCTTCCGGCAGGCATGGAGCTGCGCAAGGTTTCGGACCAACCGGCAGCGGTGAAAACCAGTGTCGGCGAATTCGTCCAGGTGCTGGCTGAAGCGCTGGCCATTGTGTTGCTGGTGAGCTTCTTTTCCCTGGGCGTACGCACCGGCATGGTGGTGGCCCTGGCGATTCCGTTGGTGCTGGCGATGACCTTCGCCACCATGTATTACCTCGGCATCGGCCTGCACAAAATCTCCCTGGGAGCGCTGGTGCTGGCCCTGGGCTTGCTGGTGGATGACGCGATCATCGCTGTGGAAATGATGGCGATCAAAATGGAACAGGGCTACGACCGGCTCAAAGCCGCGAGTTTTGCCTGGACCAGCACCGCATTCCCCATGCTTACGGGTACGTTGATCACCGCTGCGGGTTTTTTGCCGATTGCCACTGCGCAATCGAGTACCGGTGAGTACACCCGTTCGATCTTCCAGGTGGTCACCATTGCACTGCTGGCCTCATGGGTCGCTGCGGTGGTGTTTGTGCCGTATCTGGGAGAAAAGCTGCTGCCGGACCTGGCAAAGATGCATGCCGCCAAACACGGCACAAACGGGCCTGACCCCTACGGCACGCCGTTTTATCAGCGCGTAAGACGTGTGGTGCAATGGTGCGTGCATCGGCGCAAGACGGTGATCGTCCTGACCCTGCTGCTGTTTATCGGCTCGGTTGGGCTATTTCGTTTCGTGCCGCAACAGTTCTTCCCGGCCTCCGGTCGCCTGGAACTGATGGTCGACCTGAAACTGGCCGAAGGCGTGTCCCTGAGCAACACGGCCGACCAGGTCAAACGCCTCGAAACCTTGCTTAAGGCACACGCCGGCATCGACAGCTACGTGGCCTATGTGGGCACCGGTTCGCCGCGTTTCTACCTGCCACTCGACCAGCAACTGCCGGCTGCCAGCTTCGCGCAATTTGTGGTGCTGGCGCACACCATCGAAGAACGCGAAAGCCTGCGCACCTGGCTGATCGAAACCCTTAACGAACAGTTTCCCGACCTGCGTTCGCGCGTTACCCGTCTGGAGAATGGCCCGCCCGTGGGCTACCCGGTGCAATTTCGCGTGACCGGCGAGCACATCGAAGAAGTCCGCGCCCTGGCGCGCAAAGTCGCGACTAAGGTTCGCGAGAATCCCTATGTGGTCAATGTGCATCTGGACTGGGAAGAGCCGAGCAAAATCGTCTCTCTGAATATCGACCAGGACCGTGCCCGTGCGCTGGGCGTGAGCACCGCCAACTTGGCGAAATTCCTGCAAAGCTCACTGACGGGTACCACCGTCAGCCAGTACCGCGAGGATAACGAATTGATCGAAATTCTCCTGCGCGGCACCGTCCACGAACGCACCGAGTTGTCGCGGCTGCCTAGCCTGGCCGTGCCGACCGACAACGGTAAAAGTGTGGCCTTGTCGCAGATTGCGACCCTTGAGTATGGCTTTGAGGAAGGCATTATCTGGCACCGTAACCGCCTGCCTACGGTGATCGTGCGCGCCGATATCTACGGCAAGGAGCAACCGGCGACCCTGGCCCAGCAGATCCTGCCGACCCTCGAAGGCGTGCGGGCCGAGTTGCCTGACGGCTATTTGCTGGAGGTTGGCGGCACCGTCGAAGACTCTGCGCGCGGACAGAACTCGGTGAAGGCCGGCGTGCCGCTGTTTATCGTGGTGGTGCTGACGTTGCTGATGCTGCAACTGCGCAGCTTCTCACGCACGGCGATGGTGTTTCTGACGGCGCCTTTGGGCCTGATCGGCGTAACGCTGTTCCTGCTGGTGTTTCGTCAACCGTTTGGGTTCGTGGCAATGCTCGGCACCATCGCCCTGTCGGGGATGATCATGCGCAACTCGGTGATATTGGTCGACCAGATCGAACAGGACATCAAGGCGGGGCTGGCGCCCTGGCAGGCGATCATTGAGGCCACCGTCCGCCGCTTCCGGCCGATCGTGCTCACCGCACTCGCTGCGGTACTGGCGATGATTCCCCTGTCGCGCAGTGTGTTCTTCGGGCCGATGGCGGTTGCGATCATGGGCGGGTTAATTGTGGCGACGGCGTTGACGCTGCTGTTTCTACCGGCGCTTTACGCCGCCTGGTTCAGGGTCAAGCGACCATGAGATGAGGCAGGGCAAGGAACGTTTATTAACGTTTCGCCAAGCCCAAACCCGACTGCGAGAATGGTGGCCGTGGCGGCGCGATCAAGTTCGGCGTCAGCGTGATGCCGCTGGGCGCGGTGATCTTCGGCGGGCTGCCCGGTCAGTTGTTTTGATGGTGCGCTAAGCGCTCCCGGGCAGGAGATCCTTCCTCACCTGCTCGGGTGCACAGAGGTGTTACAGGGCGCCAAACACTTTTTTGGCAAGGCTGGTGGCCGCGGCTGCCGGATTCTTGCGAATCGTTTCTTCCTGCTGCGCGATCATCTTGAACAAGCCGTCCAGCGCCTGTTCGGTCACGTAGCTTTCAACATTGGCGCTTTTAGCGTCCACTGCGCCAAACGCCGCCGCCTTGCCGGCGAGCGCGTTGTACTGCTGAGCCACGCCGACCTTGTCGGTGGCAGCCTTGACGATAGGCAGGAACTTGGCGCGGATCTGGTCGCGACTGCTCTTGTTCAGGTACTGGGTGGCTGAATCCTGGCCGCCGCTGAGAATGCCTTTGGCATCCGTCACGCTCATGTTTTTCACGGCATTGACCAGAATCGGCTGAGCCTGGGTAACGGCCGTTTCCGCCGCTTTGTTCATGCTGGTTTCCAGCTGGGTGACCTGGTCGCCCATGCCGAACAGCTTCAGCTTGTCTGCGACCTTGCCCAGCTTGCCCGGCAGGCCGATCTTCACGTCGGGGTTGTTGCTGAAACCGCCAGGCGTGCCCAGTTGTTTCACGGCGATCTGCGCGCCTTGGGTCAAGGCGTCCTTGAGGCCGCCGCTGGCGTCGCCCTGGGACAGGCTGCCAAGGTCCAGAGCCATGGCGTTGGCGCCCAGCAGCAGGCCGGCGAACAGGGCAGTGAGGCGAAGAGGGTTACGGAGCATGAGCGCTTCCTTGTGGTTGAATTCAGTGGGCTACAGCGTCGACGCGCACGCGCAGCGGCTGCGGATCCTGGCCATTGAGCTGTACCGCGTGCCGTTCAGTGGTGGTGAACATTAGCTTGCCGTCCACTTCGATGCGAGCGCTGACCGAGTAGCTGTGGCCAGGCTTGATCTGCGCCCGGTCATAGCTCAGGTGAAACGGCAGCGGCACCTGGCCTTTGACCGGGCCTTTTTGTTCGGCGAGGACCACGGCTGGGGCGTCCATCAAGGACACGTCTTGCAGGCTGACGCTCAAGGTGGCGGTGGGTGGCAAGGCGATGCGTTGCAGGTAGAACACCTCGCCGTCGAGGCTGGCCTTGAGGACGGGGGGCATGGATTGGCAGGCTCCGAGCAGGGCGGTGAGGCCGAGCAGGATGATCTTTTTCATGGTGCAGCTCCTTTTCAACGGCGCCGGAAACCGACCGGCGCCTTATTCAATCTAGCGGGTTTGCGCCGGTTCCACCGGTTGCTCGGCCGCGCCATCGACGCGATGCAACGCCACCTGGCGAATCGATAGACGAATGTCCGCCGGCAGTACACGTTTGGCCGCGCCTTCGGCCAACTCGCCGAGCAGGTCGCGATAGCTCAGCTTGCCGGCTTCATCGCGGCGCAGCACATCTTGCTCCAGCAAGCTCTGGATAAAATGTCGGAAAAGGCTCTTGTCGAAGAATTCCGGGGCATTGAGGCCATGCAGGATCGACAGGCGCTGGGCCATGATCGTGCACAGGTCTTCCAGTTCTTCGGCGCTGATGCTGTTCTGGCCGCTGTTGAGCAGCAGCGAGATCGCCATGTAGAAGCGTTGCAGGGTTTGGGCGATGCTCTTGGAGAGCAGCGTCAGCAGCACAAAATGCCGCGAGCTCGGCGCCGGGCGCAGATACACGTTGTTTTCAAAGCGCAGCAGGCCCTGCTCGACGAACGCCTCCAGCCATTGGTCGACCACCGCGTCCAGCTCCTGCAGTGACCAGCGGATAAACAGCTCCGATTGCAGGTACGGATAGAGCGCCTGGGTGTAGCGCAGGATCTGCTCGCGGCTCATTCGCGAACTGCTCTGGAAGAAGCTCGCCAGCAGCGCCGGCAGGGCGAAGATGTGCAGCACGTTGTTGCGGTAATAGGTCATCAGGACGGCATTCTGCTCATCCAGATAGACAATTTTGCCCAGGGCATCGCTTTGTTCCGACAGCAGGTCCATGTCTTTGACGTGCTTGATCAGTGCGAGACCGTCGCCTTCCGGCAGGGTGGTATGCGGTGAATAGGGCACGCGGCGCAGCAACGCCAGGTACAGGTCCAGCTGGCGGGCCATGGCTTGTTCATCCAGCGCCAGGCGAGTGGTCGACAGCAGCGCCAATGCCACCAGGTTCACCGGGTTCACCGCCGCGGCTTCGTTGAGGTGGCGGGCCACCTGCTCGCCAAGGCGGTTGGTGGTTTCATTCAGCCACGCCGGTTTGTAGTTCGGCGCCAGTTCCTGTTCGCGCCAATCCGGTTGCTCGCTGTCGAGAAACTCCGCCAGCTTGATCGGCTCGCCGAAGTTGACCGCGACCTGGCCGAAGCGCTGCTTGAGCGCGCCGGCCACTTTGAAAATATCGAAGATCGACTCTTTCTTCTTGCTCGCACCGCGCAGTTCGCCGAGATAGGTACGGCCTTCCAGCACACGTTCGTAACCGATGTACACCGGCACAAACACGATGGGCATGCGCGAAGAGCGCAGGAAACTGCGCAGGGTGATCGCCAGCATCCCGGTTTTCGGCTGCAGCATGCGACCTGTGCGCGAGCGCCCGCCTTCGACGAAGTACTCCACCGGGAAGCCCTTGGTAAACAGGGTGTGCAGGTATTCGTTGAATACCGAGGTGTACAGCGGGTTGCCCTTGAAGGTGCGGCGCATGAAAAACGCGCCGCCACGGCGCAGCAGGCTACCGATCACGGGCATGTTCAGGTTGATGCCGGCGGCAATGTGCGGCGGAGTCAGGCCGTTCTTGAACAGCAGGTAGGACAGCAGCAGGTAATCGATATGGCTGCGGTGGCAAGGCACGTAGATCACTTCGTAGCCTTGGGCAACCTGTTGCACGCCCTCGATGTTGTTGACCTTGATGCCGTCGTAAATTTTGTTCCAGAACCAGCTCAGCACCACTTCCAGGAAGCGGATCGCCGTGTAGGTGTAGTCCGAGGCGATTTCGTTGCCATAGCGCAGGGCCAGGGCCTTGGCTTTTTCCGGCGAAATGTTCTCGCGCTCGGCTTCATCGGCAATGGCCTGGCGCACCAGCGGCATATTCACCAGGCCCTTGACCAGGTTGCGGCGGTGGGACAGGTCGGGGCCGATCACGGCGGTCTTCAGGTTACGAAAGTGCACACGCAGGATGCGCTGGGCCATTCGCACGGTGCGTTCGTGCCCTTTATTGTGCTCGATCAATTCACGCAGGTTGATGGGCGCGGAGAATTGCACGCGGGTCTTGCGCCCCAGGATCAGAATGCTCAACAACCGGCGCAAGCGCCCGGTGACCGCCCAGCTGTCGGCGAACAACAGTTTCCAGGGGCTGGACTCACTTTCGGGCGATTGGCCCCAGAACACGCTGACCGGAATGATTTGTGCATTCTCTTCGGCATGTTCGGTCAGGGTGTTGACCAGGCGCGTCAGGGTTGGCGGTGCGCCGCGCTTGTCCTGGCGGCCGAGCCAGTCCGGGTCTGGGGTAAGGTAAAAGAACGCCGCGGGTTCCATCAGCGGGCCTACCGATACCGGCAGCACCGGGCGCGGCAGGCCGGCCTTGGTGCACTCGGTATCGACCACAGCCAACTCGGTCAGGGAGGGCGATTGCAGGACGTAGAACACCGGCCGGCTGCGGTCCAGGTTAAGGGTTAGGGACGACTGGTTGATCGTCTCCGAGCGAACCCAGAGGTACAGCAGTCGACGCAAGGTGCCAAACACCAGACGGCGGAACGGGGAGCGGGTCATAGGCGAGCTGCTTCAAGTGGGAATAAACCGAGCAGATGCTCGGGCAGGTAGTGTGCCGTATTCGCCGAAAATCGGCAAAAAAGCAGCGATGTAAAGTTGAGTTGATGGTTTTTGAGCGTGTCTTATACTCGGCCGTTCAATGCCAGCGACTCAATAATAAAAACCAGTGGGAGTGAACAGATGACAACGCGCGAAACCGGCAATGTGAAGTGGTTCAACGATGCCAAAGGCTATGGCTTTATCCAGCGTGAAGATGGCAAGGATGTGTTCGTGCACTACCGCGCCATTCGCGGTGACGGCCACCGCTCGTTGGCCGAGGGCCAGCAGGTGGAGTACGCCCTGGTGACGGGCGAGAAAGGCTTGCAGGCCGAGGATGTGATCGGCCTTTAAGCGCGAGCCGTCCGGACTTGTTAAACCATTCAACTGTGGGCGCCGGCTTGCTTGCATCGCAGGCAAGCCGGCGCCCACATTGACTGGGTTTGCGATCCGAAGTCAGGCGGTTTTCCAGGTGATTTCTTCTTCACCATCCACGCTGATGCGCATCCAGCGATCGGCGCTTTCTTCGCCCTCTTCCTCAACCCAAGTCCCCGGTGCGCAGCGCACTTCAACATTCAAGGCGGCAAACGCGGCGCGGGCGCAGGCGATGTCGTCGTCCCACGGGGTCTGGTCGCTTTCCAGGTACAGGCTGTTCCACTTGCCGACGGCTTTCGGCAGCCAGGTCACCGGCACGTTGCCGGCCTTGCATTTGTAGGTCTGGCCCCGCTGCACCCAGTCGGTGCATGGACCCAGGGCGGCGCCCAGCCAGGCGGCGATGGCCTTGTGGTCGACGTCGGCGTCCTTCAGGTAAATCTCGATATCGGGTTGGCGCATGGATGTTCCTCGTTGCGGGATTCGAAAATCCATTCGCGGGTACTGAAAAAGTCGGTTATTGAAGCACGAAATAATCGTAGCGCATCGACACGCTGACCTGCAGCGGCTCGGCGGCTTCGATCACCTCGTTGCGGCGTTCGGCACTGGCGCGCCAGCCGTGCGGGGTCATGGCCAGCAAATTGGCGCGGTCCTTGGGTTCGGCCAGGCTCAGTGTGAACTCAAGGGTTTCGCTGTGGGCGAGGCTCATGCCATCCGGCACCAGCGCCAAGTGTTTGTCGTCGGTGTACTCGCGCACTTCATCGTACAAGCGTTCGCGCAGTTCCATCAGGTGGCCGCTGGTGGGGCCGACCTTCATCAAGCCGCCGCCCGGGCTGAGCAGGCGCTTGGCTTCCTGCCAGTCCAGCGGGCTGAACACGCTGGCGAGAAACTGGCAACTGGCGTCGGCCAACGGTACGCGAGCCATGCTGGCGATCAACCAGGTCAGTGCCGGGTTGCGCTTGCACGCCCGCTTGACGGCTTCCTTGGAAATATCCAGGGCGTAGCCGTCGGCGTCGGGCAAGGCGTCGGCAATTTGCGCGGTGTAGTAACCCTCGCCACAACCGATGTCCACCCAGCGTTGCGGCGCGCGTTCAGCGGCCAGCTCGGCCAGTCGCCTGGCCACGGGGGCGTAGTGCCCGGCATTGAGGAAGTCGCGGCGCGCCTCGACCATCGCCAGGTTATCGCCCGGGTCGCGGCTGTTCTTGTGCTGCACCGGCAGCAGGTTCAGGTAACCCTGACGCGCGCGGTCGAAACGGTGCCCGGCGGGGCACGCCACACCGTTGTCCACCGCGTTGAGCGGGGCACTGCAAAGGGGGCAGGCCAGCATCAGGCGAGCAACTTGATCAGGGTCTGGTAGTAGATTTCGGTCAACACATCGAGGTCGCTGGCGAGGATGCGCTCGTTGACCTGATGGATCGTCGCATTCACCGGGCCCAGTTCCACCACTTGGGTGCCCAGGGTCGCAATGAAACGGCCGTCCGAGGTGCCGCCACTGGTGGACGCCTTGGTTTCACGACCGGTGATCGCCTTGATGCTGGCCGATACCGCGTCGAGCAATGCGCCCGGTTCGGTGAGAAACGGCAGGCCTGACAGCGCCCAGTCCACATGCCAGTCCAGGCCGTGTTTATCCAGGATCGCGGCGACCCGCTGCTGTAAACCTTCCACGGTGGATTCGGTGGAGAAACGGAAGTTGAACACCGCCGTCAGGTCGCCGGGAATTACGTTAGTGGCGCCGGTGCCGGAATTAAGGTTGGAGATCTGGAAACTGGTCGGCGGGAAGAAGGTATTGCCATCGTCCCAATGCTCGGCGGCCAGTTCGGCCAGGGCCGGTGCGGCCAGGTGGATCGGGTTCTTCGCCAGGTGCGGGTAGGCCACGTGGCCTTGCACGCCGCGTACGGTAAGGGTGGCGCCGAGCGAGCCACGGCGACCGTTCTTGACCACATCGCCCACCAGAGCGGTGCTCGACGGTTCGCCGACAATGCACCAGTCCAGGCGCTCCTTGCGCGCGGCCAGGCGCTCGATCACGGCCTTGGTGCCATGGTGCGCCGGGCCTTCTTCATCGCTGGTGATCAAGAAGGCAACCGAGCCTTTATGGTCCGGGTAGTCGCTGACAAACCGCTCCGCCGCCACCAACATCGCCGCCAGGCTGCCTTTCATGTCCGCCGCGCCACGGCCGCAAAGCATGCCGTGTTCGTCGATCAGCGCGTCGAACGGATCGTTCTGCCAGGCCTGCAACGGGCCGGTCGGCACGACGTCGGTGTGACCGGCAAAGCACAGCACCGGGCCTTCATGTTTGCCATGGGTGGCCCAGAAGTTATCCACGTCTTCGATGCGCATGGGCTCGAGCGCAAAACCGGCATCGCCCAGGCGCTGCATCATCAGCTTCTGGCAATCGGCATCGATCGGCGTAACCGACGGGCGACGGATCAGGTCGATGGCGAGTTGAAGGGTCGGCGAAAGGTCGGCATGGGCCGTCATGGGAAAACTCCGGAAAGCGTGTGGTAGGCGCAGGACGAATGTGCAATACAGAACCTGAGTCGGCGCAGACCCGATATGGGAGGGGGGTTGCTCGCCAATGCGCTGGTTCACTCAGCCTCTGCACTGACTGACCCACCGCATTCGCGAGCAAGCCCGCTCCCACAAGGGGTAAACCGCGCCTGACCGATCTCACAAACGGCCGTAATCTTATAGCAAAACGGCGGCCAAGGGCCGCCGTTTAGTGCATTGCGCACGTTTTTACACCGCGGGTGCGGGCTCCGGCGCCGCTGAAGGTTTCGGCAGCGACGAGAGGAAGGCCATGATCAACGCGGCCACATAAGGCAGCGATTGCACCAGCAACATCACCACCCAGAAGCGCATGTCATTGCTCGGCAGGCCTTGTACCAGATAGATCCCCAATGCCGCGCCCCACAACAACACCATGATGAACATTTCTTCGCGGGCTTCGGAAATCGCGACCCAGAAGCCATGGTTATCGGCATTTTTCGGTGTGCGAAAGAACGGAATGCTGGTGGTGAAAAAGCCGTACAGCACCGCTTTGGCGATGGTGTGCGACAACGCCAGGCCCGCCAGTGCCGCGCAGAAGGCATCCTTGAGGTTCACCCCGACCGCACGGCGGTACAGGAAGACGATCTTGCCCACCTTGAACACGAACAACGCCAACGGCGGGATCGCGAAGATCAGCAACGGCGGATCGACGCGGGTCGGCACGATGATCATCGCCGCCGACCACAGCAGTGCGCCGACGGTAAAGAAGATGTTCATGCCATCGGCCACCCATGGCAGCCAGCCCGCGAGGAAGTGGTAGCGCTGGCCACGGGTCAGCTCGGTGTCCTTGCCGCGCAGCAGGCTGGCGGTGTGGCGCTTGATGATCTGAATCGCACCGTAGGCCCAGCGGAAACGCTGTTTCTTGAAGTCGATAAAGGTATCGGGCATCAGGCCTTTACCGTAGCTGTCGGGGTAATACGCCGCCGACAGGCCTTTCTCGAAAACCCGCAGGCCCAACTCGGCGTCTTCACAGATGCACCAGTCGGCCCAACCCAGCTCTTCGAGCACCGAGCGACGGGTCATGGTCATGGTGCCGTGCTGAATGATCGCGTCGCGGTCGTTGCGGGTCACCATGCCGATATGGAAGAAGCCTTTGTATTCGGCGTAGCAGAGCTTCTTGAAGGTGCTTTCGTTCTGGTCGCGGTAGTCCTGCGGCGACTGCACCACGGCGATTTTCGGGTCGGCGAAGTGCGGCACCATGTGCTTGAGCCAATTGGGCAACACGCAGTAGTCCGAGTCGATCACCGCGATCACTTCGGCGTCTTTGGCGGTGTGCGGAAGCAGGTAGTTCAGCGCGCCGCCCTTGAAACCGGCCAGGGGTGCGACGTGGAAAAACTTGAAGCGCGGGCCGAGGGTTTCGCAGTAATCGCGCACCGGTTCCCATACCGCCGGGTCCTTGGTGTTGTTGTCGATGATCAGGACTTCGTAGTCCGGGTAATCGAGAGCAGCGAGGGCGTCGAGGGTCTGTTTGACCATCTCCGGCGGCTCGTTGTAGCACGGCACATGAATTGACACTTTGGGGCGGTAGTCCGATTCCCCTTCGACCGGCAAGAATTCACGCCGACGTTTGTGAGTCCACACCGCTTCCGCCAGTTCGTGGGCTTCGGTCAGCAGCACGATAAACACGCCCAGGGCGCCGAGGGCCAAGAGGATGCCCACGGTGACGCTGAACCAGGTGCTGTATTGCTGGCTGTAGTCGTAGCCGATCCACACCAGTACCGAACCGCACAGAAACGCGATAAACGTGAGGAAGGTGCGGCCACGCTGGCGCAGAGACGAGCCGTCGATCATCAGCAAGGTCAGGGACAGCAGGGCGAGCACGACCGAACCGATGGCCAGCACGCGCCATTGCGGGATCGCGACAACCGGCCCTTCAAAGTTGAATTTCTGCTGGCGCGCGGCGTTGAACACGCCCCAGTAAGCGCCCGCCGAACCTTCGTCGCTGACTTTCCACGGCTGATCGAAGGCTTCGATCACGAAGTAGTTGAAACCCTGGCGGTTGAGCTTGTTCACCAGTGTTCGCAGGTAAATGGCTTGGTCTGCCGGCGAGGTTTCATTGCCGCCGCGCATCCGGCCGTTACTTGGCCAGCCAATTTCCGACAGCAGCAGCGGCTTTTTCGGGAACAGTTTTTTCAAATCCCTGGCGCGGTCGAGAACGTATTGGCCGGCCTTGTCCATGGGGATGAACTCCCAGAACGGCAGAATGTGCGCGGCGATCAGGTCGACGTGCCTGGCCAGTTGCGGGTTCTTTTCCCAGATGTGCCATTGCTCGGAGGTGGTCACCGGCACTTTCACGGCGGCACGCACCCGGTCCAGCAGCACGATCAGCGCTTCGGGGGTGATTTCCTCGCGGAACAGTGCCTCGTTACCGACCACCACTCGCACGACGCTGCGCGAGCTGTTGGCAATTTCGATGGCGCGCTGGATTTCCCGCTCGTTGCGCTCAAGGTCCGGGCTGATCCAGATCCCCAGTGTCACGCGCAGGCCGAACTCTTCCGCCAGCTTGGGGATATCCCCCAGGGTGCCGTCGACCGAGTAGGTACGGATGTTGTCCGTCAGCTTGCTCATGATCTCGAGGTCGCGACGCATCTGGTCGTCGGTGGGGTATTGGTTTTTCTGCGGATACTGGCCCTGCTGGAACGGCGAGTAGGAAAAACCGGAGATCTGCTCAGGCCAGTTGGGAGCGGTGACCGGGCGATTGATCAGCGCCCAGAAACCCGTGAACAGCGCGGCGATTGCCAGCACGATCACCAGGTTGAGTCCAAATTTACGCGATGCCATGGTTATGTCAGGTTCCAAAGGGTGTGGAACGAAAAGAGCTGTCGGCCTACGCCAACCGGCGCGCATCCTACACCGGCCTTTCCCCGAGCGTACAGCAGACAAAGAAAAGCCGGACGTTAGTCAGCGAAAGATCATCTAAGTTATTTACTTCTAGCTTGAAGTTTCGAACTTGTCGCTGCGTAGCCCTATAATGCGCGCCGGTTTTTAGGGTAATGGTCATGAGCACAGAAGATCCGCGGTTTGCAGGCGTCGCCCGCTTGTATGGCATTGAAGGCCTGGAACGCTTGAAAGCGGCCCACGTGGCGATCGTCGGTGTCGGCGGCGTGGGCTCGTGGGCGGCGGAAGCCGTGGCCCGTTGCGGGGTCGGCGAAATTTCGTTGTTTGACCTGGATGATGTCTGCGTGAGCAACAGCAACCGCCAGTTGCATGCGCTGGACAGCACCGTGGGCAAACCCAAGGTCGAAGTGATGGCCGAGCGCTTGCGTGGCATCAACCCGGCATGCACGGTGCATGCGGTGGCGGACTTCGTTACCCGCGACACCATGGCCGAGTACATCACCCCGAACATTGATTGCGTGATCGACTGTATTGACGCGGTCAACGCCAAGGCGGCGCTGATTGCCTGGTGCAAACGCCGCAAGATCCAGATCATTACCACCGGTGGCGCCGGCGGGCAGATCGACCCGACGCTGATCCAGGTGTGTGACCTGAACCGCACGTTCAATGACCCCCTGGCCTCCAAAGTGCGCTCCACCCTTCGCCGCGACTATGGCTTCTCCCGCACGGTGACCCGCCATTACAGCGTGCCGTGCGTGTTTTCCACCGAGCAGCTGCGCTATCCCAAGCCGGACGGCAGCATTTGTTTGCAGAAGAGTTTTGTCGGCGATGGCGTGAAGCTCGATTGTGCCGGTGGGTTTGGCGCGGTGATGATGGTGACGGCGACGTTCGGCATGGTTGCGGCAACCAAGGCGGTGGACAAGATTGTGGCAGGGGTACGCCGGCCTTCGGAGCGGGTCAAGCCCGCTTGAGTATCACGGTCTGACACGGATCTGAAACGTGGGAGCAGGCAAGCCAGCCCCCACCTTTAGCGTTGTGAATGGCTCAATTCGCGCATGCGTTGCAGGACTGCATTCAGGCCATTGCTGCGCGACGGTGACAGTTGGCGGGAAAGCCCCAGTTGATTGAACCAACCAGGCAGATCAACCGCCTGCAACCCAGCCGCCGACAACCCATTGACCCGCGCCAGCAGCAACGCCACCAACCCACGAATCATCCGCGCATCGCTGCTGGCGGCAAACTGCCAATGGCCGTCCTGCAAGCGCCCCACCAGCCATACCAGGCTTTCGCAGCCTTGCACCAGGTTGGCGTCGACCTTTTCGTCATCCGCCAACGCGGGCAGCCGCTCGCCCCATTGCATCAGCAGCCGGGCCCGTTGCTCCCAGCTGCCGACAGCCTGGAACGCTTCCAGCGCCGCCGCTGCATCCACGGGCAAGCTCATCGCAACATATCCAGCGCCTGGTCCAGCGCTTCAAAGAAGCGTTCCAGGTCATCGGAGTCGTTATACAGCGCCAGGGACACGCGAATCGCCCCGGACAACTGCATCGCCTTGAGCAACGGCATGGCGCAATGATGACCGGCGCGTACGGCAATGCCTTGCTCGGTCAGGAGATGGGCGAGGTCGGCATTGTGCACTCCGTCCACCACAAAGCTGACCAACGCCACGTGCGGCGCTCCGAGTACATGTACGCCATTGCGTGCTTTCAGCCCGCGCAACAGGTAGTCGTGCAGCGCCGCCTCATGGTTGATGACGGCGCGCTGATCCAGCGAACTCAGGTAGTCCAGGGTCGCCCCCAGACCTATGACGCCGGCAATCGGCGGCGTGCCGGCTTCGAAGCCCAGGGGCGCGGGGCGGAAGCTGGCGCTGTGATAGTCCGCCTGCTGCACCATCTCACCGCCGAACTGCCAGTGGCGCAGGTGATGCAAGGCTTCTTCGCGGCCGAACAACACGCCGACGCCATCCGGGCCGTAAAGCTTATGGCTGGAAAAAACATAGAAGTCGCAGCCCAGGGCCTGCACATCGTGACGACCATGGACGATGCCTTGGGCGCCATCCACCACGGTCAAGGCGTCGTTTGCTTTAGCCATCGCCAGTAAGGCTTCCAACGGCTGCCAGGCGCCGAGCACGTTGGACAACTGGCTTACGGCGAGCAGGCGCGTGCGCGGGCCGATCAAGTCGGCGGCGGCTGCAAGGTCGATCACGCCGTCATCGCCCAGCGGCAATACCACCAGCGTCAGTGCGCGGCGCTTGGCCAACTGCTGCCAGGGCAACAGATTGGCGTGGTGTTCCAGGGCGCTGATGACAATCTCATCGCCCGCATCGAATAAGTGCTCCAGGCCGTAGGCCAGGAGGTTCAGCGCAGAGGTTGCGCCGTGGGTAAACATCACCTGCCCGCTGTCGCCCGCATTCAACCACTGCGCAACCTTGCTGCGACTGTCTTCAAACGCCTGGGTCGCATGGGCACCCGGCAAATGCTGGGCACGGTGCACATTGGCTGCGCCGTTGGCGTAGTAATGGCTGATTGCATCCAGCAAGGCTTGGGGTTTTTGCGTAGTGGCGGCGTTGTCCAGGTAGGTCTGGTCTTGCCGTTGCAGGGTGGCGATGGCTGGAAAGTCAGCACGCCAGGGGGAGGGCAAACGCATGATGTTCAAGACTCGTATAAGCGAGCCGCACCCTGAAGGTGCGGCCCGCTGGGGGCATCGAGCGGCTGCTTAGTTGTGAGCGTGCAGCGCTTCGTTGAGTTCGATGGCCGATTTGTGGGTTTTGCACTCCACGGCACCGGTCTCGGAGTTGCGGCGGAACAGCAGGTCGGGTTGACCGGCCAGTTCGCGCGCCTTGACCACTTTGACCAGTTGGTTCTTCTCGTCCAGCAAGGCAACTTTGGTTCCAGCGGTCACGTACAGGCCCGACTCCACGGTATTGCGGTCGCCCAACGGGATACCGATGCCGGCGTTGGCGCCGATCAGGCAGCCTTCGCCGACCTTGATCACGATGTTGCCGCCACCCGAGAGGGTGCCCATGGTCGAGCAGCCGCCGCCCAGGTCGGAACCCTTGCCCACGAACACGCCAGCCGATACGCGGCCTTCGATCATGCCAGGGCCTTCGGTGCCGGCATTGAAGTTGATGAAACCTTCGTGCATGACGGTGGTGCCTTCGCCCACGTAGGCACCCAGGCGCAGGCGTGCGGCGTCAGCGATGCGCACGCCGCTCGGCACCACGTAGTCGGTCATTTTCGGGAATTTGTCCACCGAGAACACTTCCAGCAGCTCGCCACGCAGGCGCGCTTCCAGCTGGCGTTCGGCCAGTTCCCCGATATCGATGGCGCCCTGGCTGGTCCACGCCACGTTCGGCAGTTGCGGGAACACACCGGCCAGGCTCAGGCCGTGGGGCTTGACCAAGCGATGGGACAGCAGGTGCAGCTTGAGGTAGGCCTCAGGCGTGGAGGTCAGCGCGGCATCTTCGGCCAGCAAGGTCGCGACCAGCGGGGTATGGCTTTCAGCCAGACGGCTCAGCAGCGCGGCTTGGGTGGCGTCGACGCCTTTGAGCGCGTCGGCCATTTGCAGGGCCTGGGTGACGGTGAAGGTAATCGCCTGGTTGCCTTCGGTGTAACCGAGGACCGGCGCGATGGCCGCGACGATTTCAGCCGATGGGTTGAGCAAGGGCTGTGCGTAAAACACTTCCAGCCAAGCACCTTGGCGGTTCTGAGTGCCGACGCCGAAGCCCAGGCTGAACAGGGAATTGGACATGCTGTTACCTCTACAAAATGGAAGGCTGGCCTACTTGAGGGCCGCCGAATAACTATCTGGCTTGAAGCCAATCAGGGTTCTGTCACCGAGATCGAGCACTGGGCGCTTGATCATCGAGGGTTGTGCGAGCATCAATTCAATGGCTTTCGACTGATCGAGATCGGCTTTGCGTTCGTCTTCGAGTTTGCGAAAGGTGGTGCCCGCACGGTTCAAAACCACCTGCCAGCCGTGCTCGTTGCACCACTGGGTCAAGTGTTCGCGGTCGATACCGGCCGTTTTGTAATCATGAAACTCATAGCTCACAGCGTGTTCATCGAGCCAGGTGCGCGCCTTTTTCATGGTGTCGCAGGCTTTGATGCCGAAAAGGTGCAAGGTTTTGCTTGAAGCCGTCAAGGAATTGCCCCCCTTTGGACGAATGAAAAATGAAAGATCGCGGATTATGCCACGCTCAGCGCGTTTCGGCGCCGCTCGTCAGCAGGCTGCGACTTTTGTGCAAAAGCCATCGCGCAGCCTGAGCAGTTAACATAGCCGGGGAATATGGCACTTCAACGGCCAGCTGTTGCCTCAAGTGTGTCTTTGCAAGTCGATTGTCCGGGAAACCCGCGTTATGCAAACCGCCTACACCGTTCTCATCCTGCTGATGCTGGTCAGCGTTTCGCGTCTGGTCGGGCGCATCATTCCACTGCCGCTGCCTCTGGTGCAGATTGCCGCCGGGGCGCTGTTGGCCTGGCCCACGTTGGGGCTGCATGTGGCGCTGGACCCGGAGCTGTTCCTGTTTCTGTTTTTGCCGCCGCTGCTGTTTTCTGATGGCTGGCGCATGCCCAAGCGTGAATTGTGGCGTTTGCGCGGGCCGATCCTGACGTTGGCCGTGGGCTTGGTGCTGTTCACGGTGGTCGGTGCAGGCTACTTCATTCACTGGATTTTGCCGACGATTCCGCTGCCGGTGGCCTTCGCCCTGGCCGCCGTTCTGTCGCCGACGGATGCCGTGGCGGTGTCGGCGATTTCCCAGAACCGCTTGCCTACCCCCTTGATGCACATGCTTCAGGGTGAGGCCTTGATGAATGATGCGTCGGGTCTGGTGACCTTCAAGTTTGCCCTGGCGGCAGCCTTGACCGGGGTGTTTTCCCTGGCCGATGCCAGCCTGACTTTTGTTTTGGTCGCCGTGGGCGGGCTGGCGGTCGGTGTGGCGTTGAGCTGGCTGGTCGGTCGCCTGCGCGCCTGGATGATTGCGCGGGGCTGGGACGACCCGGCCACCCACGTGGTGTTCATGCTGCTGCTGCCGTTCGCCGCATACGTCCTGGCTGAACGCTTGGGCGCGTCGGGCATTTTGTCGGCGGTGGCGGCGGGCATGATGCAGAGCTGGCTGGACCTGCTGCCGCGTCAAACCAGTACGCGTCTGCTCAATCGCAGCGTCTGGTCGCTGCTGGAGTTTGCTTTCAACGGCCTGATCTTCCTGCTGTTGGGCCTGCAACTGCCGGACATCATCAAGGCGGTGGTGAGTCATGAGCCGACGTTGTGGCCGACCTTGATGTATCGCTGCCTGGACGTGATCGCGATCTTCCTGGTGCTGGTGGTGTTGCGCTTTATCTGGGTGCAGAGCATTTGGCGGCTGTCAGGCTTGCTGCGCCGCGTACGTGGGAAAAGCGAGTTGACCCTGGTGCCCACGGCGCGCTCCTGCTGGTTGCTGACAGTGGGCGGCGTACGCGGTGCGGTGACACTGGCGGGCGTGATGTCGGTGCCATTGCTGTTGGCGCCGGGTCAGGCTTTTCCGGAGCGCGACCTGCTGATCTTTATTGCGGCCGGGGTCATTTTGTTGTCGCTGGTCGCCGCTTGTATCGCGTTGCCATTGCTGCTTCGTGGTATCGAAAAAAGCCCCGATGAAAAGCGTCACCGAGAGGTCCGCGAAGCCTGGAAAAAAACCGCCGTGGCGGCGATTCATGCCCTGGAGGCTGAAGAGCCTGCTGAAACCGTAGCGCCGGATGCGGCCCAAGCGGCACTGGCCACTGAGCTCAAGGCGCGACTGATGTCGGAGTATCGCCACCAGCTTGAGGTGTTCAACGATTCCGCCGAAGCCCAGGCACTGGCGCTGCAGATGGATCAACTGGAGCGCAAGCTGCGGCTCAAGGGGCTGCGCGCGCAGCGGCTGGAGTTGTATCGTTTGAGCCGTCAACATCAAATTGGCGATGATGTATTGCGCGAAGTCCTGGCGGATCTGGATATGAGTGAGGCGAACTTGGGCAGTATTAAGTAGTTTGAGCGTTGATCATTGCGCGGATGCTGGTATTGAGCAGTTTGCCCATCAGGGTTTTATCTTCCGGATACAGTGACTGCATGAAGCGTTTATCGCCTTCAGACAGTTTGAAGTTGCGCGGGATGGGATTTCCGCTGTTCAGCCGCGACGCGGCAAACGCATAGTGCATGATGGATTTGTCATCATAGTCTGCCGAAGCTTTTACCTGCCTGCGCGGCAGGGTGCTGACGATATCGTGGTTGGCGTCAGCGCGTGATCTGCCGGTGGATTCATATTCGTCATAAATGTTCTGCCTGTTCAAGTCCAACGTCCGGTCGGGGTGCTTATGCTCATGTTTGAGGCCCAGGGCGTGGCCGAACTCATGCTGCACTGTGGCGGCAACGCTGGTGGGCGAACGTGTGAAGTTAATGCCCATGGTAGGTTTGAATAACGGCACCGTCATGGCATCGGTGCCCACTCTTGACCATCCCAGTCCGGTGTCACTGTCTGCAGTGATGCGTATATCGCCGTTGGGGCTGTTGGTGAACTTGAAGAAGAGATTGGTGTGCGGGGCCCATTTGTTGATGTTGTGCTTTACCAGCGTCTTTTGTTCCTGGGTCATGTTCAGCAGGGAGATGGTCAGCACCGAATGTTGAGGCCATAGTTTGTCGGGCATGGCAACGCCGCGTTTACTTCTGTGGAGAGGCGCGCTGACGTAATGAGCAGAAAGCGAAGTGGGCGAGATCGGAAGGGGCACGGTGTTCACCTGAGCGTTTTATATGAACTTAGGTGGAGCGTTCGCGCATCTGTGTTCCCACTCAATGAGTTGCAAAATTGTGCAAGGTGCGCGGCAAAATCCTGATAGGAGTGCCCCGCACCGCAACGCTGATTGCCGGGTTCTATCAGGTCGATGGCGATGCTTTCGGGTATGCCTTTTTCGCCCAGGCAATATCGCCGTCGCTCAGCGTCGAGTTTCGCGAGTAAAACGTGTTCTGGGTGGTCAACTCAGGGTTGATGGAGTAATGCATGATTGAGTCTGAGTCGTAAGGCAAAAACTCGTATTGATCGCTGCGCGGCAGGGGCAGCCAGTTTTCTTGCTGGTTGGGTTGGGATAGGTGCCTGTCAAGGCTGGGCTGATGCCAAGGGATGTTCGCTTCGGGATGTTGATGGGCGTGGTGCGCCCCAAGCATATGCCCGAATTCGTGCAGCACCGTACTCTCGAATGAAGACCTTGTGTGGTCAGCCGGCAGCGTCATTGTCGGAGCCCCGGGACTGATGTTTTGTGCAGCGGTTCCCAGCGTCGATCCACCGCCATCGGTCGGGGTCGCCGCGATTCTCACGTCTCCTTCTTCGCCTGCTACGAATTCGAATTTGAGATTAATGTGGGGCAGCCATTTGCTGGCAGCTTCCTTGAGCGCTAACACATAGGGGTCATCCTGCTCGTAATCGAATATTGCGATCTTGACGGTACTGTTTTGCGGCCAGTATTTGGCAGGCTCCCCAATATTGCGCCGGTTTCTAACAAGGCGTTGGGCTTCATGAGGCTCATCGCTCGGTCGCTCAATGAGCGCAGGCCGGTAATGGGGGAGGGCGCTGGAAGGCATCATGTCGAATTTCCTTCTTGTAATCAGGGACGAAACTGAAAGTTGATTCGTCCCTGACGCAGGAAAAGTTCCGACTTTGAATGTGGGAAATTGTGAGTGCGCTCCTTGGGGAGCGCACTTTTCACTCGTTGCGGGTAATAAAATCCCGAATCCGCTCCGCCGCTTCGACGCATTCGGCCAGCGGTGCAACCAAGGCCAGGCGTACACGCCCGGCGCCAGGGTTGAAGCCATCCACTTCGCGGGACAGGTAAGAGCCAGGCACCACCGTCACATGCTCTTGCACGAACAAATCGCGGCAGAAGGCCGCGTCGTCACCGTTCACATTCGGCCACAGGTAAAAGCCGCCGTCCGGGTGTTGCACATCCAGCACCGGTTTGAGAATCGCCAGCACCGCGTCGAACTTCTCGCGATACAGGTCACGGTTGGCCAGTACGTGCGCTTCGTCCTGCCAGGCGGCGATGCTGGCCAGCTGGGTTTGCACCGGCATCGCGCAGCCGTGGTAGGTGCGATACAGCAGGAAGGCTTTCAGGATCTCGGCATCGCCGGCGACAAAGCCCGAACGCAGGCCCGGCAGGTTGGAGCGTTTGGACAGGCTGTGGAATACCACGCAACGCTTGAAGTCCTGGCGATCCAGTTCGACACAAGCGCTCAGCAGACCTGGCGGCGGGGTTTGTTCGTCAAAGTACAGTTCGCTGTAGCACTCGTCGGCGGCGATCACGAAATCGTACTCGTCGGCCAGGGCGATCAGCTTTTTCAAGGTGCTCACCGGAATCAGCGCGCCGGTCGGGTTGCCTGGGGAACACAGGAACAGGATCTGGCACCGCTTCCAGATGTCTGGCGACACGGCATCGAAGTCCGGGTTGAAACCATTGGTGTCCAGGCACGCCAGGTAATGCGGCTTGGCGCCGGCCAGGAACGCCGCGCCTTCGTAGATCTGGTAGAACGGGTTCGGGCTGACCACCAGCGCGTCATCACCGCGATTGACCACTGTCTGGGTAAAGGCGAACAACGCCTCGCGAGTGCCGTTGACCGGCAGGATGTTACGCGCCGGGTCCAGCCAGCCTTCAGGTACGTTGAAGCGACGCTCACACCAGGCGCCAATGGCCTCGCGCAGAGCGGGGATACCCAGTGTTGTCGGGTACACGGCCATCTGGTCGAGGTTGTTGCTCAGCGTCTCGGCCACGAAACTCGGTGATGTGTGTTTGGGCTCGCCAATCGACAGCGCAATCGGGCGTTTGTCCGGGTTCGGTGTGACGCTGCCGAGCAGGGCGCGCAGTTTCTCGAACGGGTAGGGTTGCAGCTGGTTCAGGGCGTTGTTCATGTAAACCTCTATGACGGTAAACACAGACCTTGTGGGAGCTGGCTTGCCTGCGCTGCAGGCAACGCGGTGTAGTTGATACACCGAGGTGATGCCATCGCAGACAAGCCAGCTCCCACAGCAATCGCGTTCACAACGTTAACAATCAAATGGTCAGGCGAGTCAGCTCGACGCCGGGTTCCTGGGTCACGCTCAATTGCTCCACGATCGCTTCCTGCAAACGGCGGCACAGCTCAGGGTCGGACAGCGGCTGGTTATCGGCGTCGGTGATGAAGAACACGTCTTCCACTCGCTCGCCGAGGGTCGCAATCTTGGCGTTCTGTAACGACAGGTCGAATTCCAGGAAAATCCCGCCGATGCGTGCCAGCAGGCCTGGGCGATCCGGCGCGCTCAGCTCCAGCAAGGTCACCGGGCGCTGGGCGTCGTTGGAGATAGTCACCTGAGGCGCAAAGGCAAAGTGTTTGAGCTGGCGCGGTACCCGACGCTGGATGATGGTTGGGTAATCATCCGGGTTGCGCAGGGCGTCGGTAAGGCCTTCGCGGATCTTCTTCACGCGCACCGGGTTGTCGCCAATCGAGTCGCCGTCGGTGTCGAGCACAATATAGGTGTCGAGGGTGAACTGGCTGCTGGAGGTGATCACCCGGGCGTCATGAATGTTCAGGTTGAGCTGGTCCATGGCCGCCACCGTCACGGCAAAGAAGTCATGCTGGTCCGGCGCGTAGATGAAGATCTGCGTGCCGCCTTCGAATTCGCGCTGGGTGGTTTCCTTGATCAGCACCAGCGGGCCACCATCGGCCGGCTGTTGAAGGATGGCGTCGGTGTGCCAGGCGACATCGCCAGCGGTGTGACGCAGGAAGTAATCGTCACCCAATTGCGACCACAGTTGTTCGACATCATCCGGGTCGTTGCCGCCGCGCACCAAGATATCCAGGGCCGCGCTTTGGGTGCGGCGGATCTGCTCTTCGCGGTCCACCGGGTTTTCCAGGCCGCGGCGCAGGGCGCGCTTGGTCTCGGTGTACAGCTGGCGCAGCAGGCTGGCACGCCAGGAGTTCCATAACGTTGGGTTGGTGGCGTTGATGTCGGAAACAGTCAACACGTAGAGATAGTCGAGGCGGGTTTCATCGCCGACGATCTGCGCGAAGTCATGGATGACTTGCGGGTCGGATAAGTCCTTGCGCTGGGCGGTGGTCGACATCACCAGGTGGTTCTGCACCAGCCAGACGATCAGGCGGCTGTCCCACACCGGCAATTGATGGCGTTGGCAGAACGCTTCGGCATCCACCGCGCCGATCTCCGAGTGGTCGCCATGTCGGCCTTTGCCGATGTCGTGGTACAGGCCGGCCAGGTAAATCAGTTCCGGCTTGGGCAGCTTGGCCATGAGCTTGCTGGCCAGTGGGAATTTCTCTGACACCTGGGTGTACTGCAACTTACGCAAGTGTTTGATCAGGTTCAGGGTGTGGGCGTCCACGGTATAGATGTGGAACAGGTCATGCTGCATCTGCCCGACGATAAAGCCGAACTCAGGCAAATAGCGCCCGAGGATGCCGTAACGGTTCATCCGTCGCAGGTTGCGGTGGATGCCGATCTTGCACTTGAACAGTTCGATAAACAGGCTGGTGTTGCGGATGTCATTACGAAACTCGTCGTCGATCAGATGACGGTTTTCCCGCAGCAGGCGGATGGTGTCGGCGCGCACGCCTTTGATTTCCGGCTGCTGGGCCATCAGCACGAAGATCTCCAGCATGGCGAACGGCGTGCGGCTGAACACGTTGTCGTTACGCGCCTCGATATAACCGTCATGCAGTTGGAAGCGCGCGTTGATCGGTTGCGGCGGCGCTTCGTCTTCGGGGGCCAGGATCACCTCTTCGAAATGCTGGATGATCAGGTCGCTGAGCTGGGCGATGCTCATCACCACCCGGTAATACTGCTGCATGAAGCTTTCAATGCTGGTCTTCGCATCTTCGCCTTCAAAACCCAGCAGGGTGGCGATGGAACGCTGGTGGTCGAACAGCAGGCGGTCTTCGGAACGCCCGGCAAGCATGTGCAGGGCGTAGCGCACCTTCCACAGAAACTCCTGGGACGAAGCGAGCAGCGCGTTTTCGCTCTCCACCAGAAAGCCCTCGCCGGCCAGGGCGCGCAGGTTCAAGGTGCCGTACTGGCGACGGGCGACCCACAAAATCGTCTGGATATCGCGCAGCCCGCCCGGCGAGCCTTTGACGTTGGGTTCCAGGTTGTATTCGGTGTCGTTGTATTTGTGGTGCCGCGCTTTTTGCTCGGCACGCTTGGCCAGGAAGAAATCCTTGCTCGGCCACATGTGCGCGGGGCTGGTTACTTCAAGCATGCGCTGGCGCAGGTGCTCGGGGCCGCAGATGGTACGGCTTTCCATTAGGTTGGTGACGACCGTCAAGTCGGCGCGGGCCTCTTCGGCGCATTCATCGACTGAGCGAACGCTCTGCCCGACTTCCAGGCCGATGTCCCACAGCAGCGTCAGAAACCGCTCGATGGAATCGCGAAAAATCTCATGGTCAGCGCTGTCCAGCAAGATCAGCAGGTCGATGTCGGAGTAGGGGTGCAGCTCGCCACGACCGTAGCCGCCGACCGCCACCAGGGCGATATCCGCCTCGGTGCTCCAACCGAACTGCTCCCAGGCTTTTTGCAGGATATTGTCGACGAACCAGGCGCGGTCCTCGATCAGCCGGCGTATGTCGCGGCCGCGGCGAAAGCGCTCATCGAGCACGTCGCGCGCCCGGCGGATCGCCTTCTTGAACGCGGGGATGGGGCTTGCCTTCAGCGCCAGTTCGGCCTGGAACTGGCCACGGTCGAAGAGTTCGGGATCCACCTGGGGCATCGATCGGTTTTCCTTTCTATCTAATCATTCAGTTACAACACAGTTTGGAAAACCCGGGCAACCCTTACGCTGAAGCGGCACCCGACGTGCGTGGGATCGTGTCGTCGGCGCGCAGGGTGAAGATCTCGTAGCCGGTCTCGGTGACCAGCAGGGTGTGTTCCCACTGCGCCGAGAGTTTGCGATCCTTGGTGATGGCGGTCCAGCCGTCGCCCAGCACCTTGGTGTCAGCCTTGCCCTGGTTGATCATCGGTTCGATGGTGAAGGTCATGCCGGCTTTCAGTTCCATGCCGGTGCCGGCGCGGCCGTAGTGCAGGATCTGCGGCTCTTCATGGAACACGGTGCCGATGCCGTGGCCGCAGAACTCGCGCACCACCGAAAAGCCGTTCTTTTCGGCGTGCTTCTGGATCACTTCACCGATATCGCCCAGGCGGCAGCCAGGCTTGACGATCTCGATGGCCTTGTACATGCATTCCTGGGTCACTTGGGACAGGCGCTCGGCCCAGACCGGCACGTTGCCGACGTGGAACATGCGGCTGGTATCGCCGAAGTAGCGGTCCTTGATCACGGTGACGTCGATGTTCAGGGTGTCGCCATCCTTCAACGGCTTGTCGCCCGGAATTCCGTGGCAGACCACATGGTTGACCGACGTGCAGATCGACTTGGGGAAGCCTTTGTAGTTCAGCGGGGCAGGGATGGCGCCTTGCACGTTGACTATATAGTCGTGGCAGATCTGGTTCAGTTCTTCGGTGGTGACGCCGGGCTTGACGTGTTCGGCGATCATTTCCAGCACGTCCGCAGCCAGTTTGCCGGCAATGCGCATGCCGGCGATGTCTTCGGCGGTTTTCAAACTCACGGTCATACAGGCTCTCTTTAGCGCAATACGCTGAAATCAATTCGGTTAGGGCGTGCGACAAAGGGTTGCAGCGTTCGCACAAGCCACAAAAAACGCGATTCTAACAGACGCCGGCATCAAATCATGAGCCTCTGATCATCGCTTCTCTCTATAAGGTAGGGGGATATCGGCTCTATTCAAGGGGTTACATGAGCGCGGCGTGCGCCGAATGTGATTGCGTATTCCGTTTTTGCCGATGCTGTGGTATAAAATGCGCCGCTTTCCGGGGATACCCCGCAGAGCTTAAATCCACACACGTGTCGACACGATGACCTGGGTGCCGGAGGCCTTGATGCCGCTGGTTGGTCATTGGGATACGTGGAGGCCAAACCCGACTTATTAAGGAACTATCATGTCCCAAGTCAACATGCGCGATATGCTGAAGGCCGGTGTGCACTTCGGTCACCAGACCCGTTACTGGAACCCGAAAATGGGTAAGTACATTTTCGGCGCACGTAACAAGATTCACATTATCAACCTTGAAAAAACCCTGCCAATGTTCAACGAAGCGCTGACCTTCGTAGAGCGCCTGGCTCAGGGCAAAAACAAGATTCTGTTCGTTGGCACCAAGCGTTCCGCCGGCAAGATCGTTGCTGAAGAAGCAGCACGTTGCGGTTCGCCGTACGTCGATCACCGCTGGTTGGGCGGCATGCTGACCAACTTCAAAACCATCCGTGCTTCCATCAAGCGTCTGCGTGACCTTGAAGTGCAAGCCGAAGACGGTACGTTCGCCAAGCTGACCAAGAAAGAGGCGCTGATGCGCACTCGCGATCTGGAAAAGCTCGATCGTTCCCTGGGTGGTATCAAGGACATGGGCGGTCTGCCTGACGCACTGTTCGTTATCGACGTTGATCACGAGCGCATCGCGATCACCGAAGCCAACAAGCTGGGCATCCCTGTTATCGGCGTAGTCGATACCAACAGCAGCCCGGAAGGCGTTGACTACATCATCCCAGGCAACGATGACGCAATCCGCGCTATCCAGCTGTACATGGGTTCGATGGCTGACGCTGTAATCCGCGGTCGCAACCACGTTGCTGGTGGTACCGAGCAGTTCGTTGAAGAAGCTCCGGTAGCTGCAGCTGAGTAATTGACGCCCTGGCGTTGACTCAGTAAAGCAAAAAGGGGGCTTGGCCCCCTTTTTGCCACCTCGAAAACCGTTTGTTGGCACCCACTTGTGGCAGCGCAACATAGCGACTGTAACGTGCAGCAGCCTACAACGGAGATTCGGGAAGAATTGATCCCCCGTTCGATCGGGTGGAATGGTTGAAAACCTATCCAAGAGGAATTTGAAAATGGCAGCAATTACTGCAGCGTTGGTTAAAGAACTGCGTGAGCGTACCGGCGAAGGCATGATGGATTGCAAGAAAGCCCTGGAAAAGGCTGACGGCGACATCGAAAAAGCCATTGATGACATGCGTGCTTCCGGCGCCATCAAGGCTGCCAAGAAAGCAGGCAACGTGGCTGCTGAAGGCGCTATCGCTCTGAAAGAAGACGGCAAGTCCGCTGTTCTGCTGGAAGTGAACTCGCAGACCGACTTCCTGGCTCTGCAAGACGACTTCAAGGCATTTGTTGCTGCCAGCGTTGAAAAAGCGTTCGACGACAAAATGACTGACGTCGCTCCGCTGATCGAAGCTCAGGAAGCTGCTCGTCTGGTACTGGTCGGCAAGGTTGGCGAAAACGTCAACATCCGTCGCCTGGTGCGTGTTGAAGGTGACGTGGTTGGTGGTTACCTGCACGGCAACAAGATCGGTGTTGCAGTTGTCCTGAAAGGCGGCAACGTTGACCTGGCCAAAGACATCGCTATGCACGTAGCGGCCAGCAACCCCGAGTTCCTGCTGCCTTCGGAAGTTTCTGCCGAAGCGATCGAGCGTGAAAAGGCTGTGTTCCTGCAGCTGAACGAAGAGAAAATCAAAGGCAAGCCAGAAAACATTGTTGAGAACATGGTCAAAGGCCGTATCAGCAAGTTCCTGGCTGAGGCAAGCCTGGTTGAACAGGCGTTCGTCAAGAACCCTGAAATCAAGGTTGGCGAACTGGCCAAGAAAGCCGGTGCTGAAATCGTTTCCTTCACCTACTTCAAAGTAGGCGACGGCATCGAGAAGCCGGTCGACAACTTCGCTGAAGAAGTTGCTGCCCAGCTGGCTGCCGCCAAGCAATAAGACAGTTTTCAACTGTCGCCCGAAAGAGGCTGCCCGCTCACGCGCGCAGCCTCTTTTCAAATGGGAAGGCTAATTTTATTTGGCTTCCCCTCGGAACTGGCTTACAAAGCCGTGTTCCGATGGCGCTGTGATAGCGTCCAGCTAGAGTGAACGCAAGCCGTAAACGGCTCGCCAAGAATTTTTAAGAACATACGCCGCAGGAGAGATTCGCAATGGCTCAGCAGGGCAGTGGTTATCAGGCTCGCTATAAACGCATTCTACTCAAGCTCAGCGGCGAGGCCCTGATGGGCTCGGAAGAGTTCGGGATCGACCCCAAGGTGCTTGACCGCATGGCGCTGGAAGTCGGCCAATTGGTCGGCATCGGTGTTCAGGTGGGTCTGGTGATCGGCGGCGGCAACCTGTTCCGCGGTGCGGCACTGAGTGCTGCCGGCATGGATCGGGTCACCGGCGACCACATGGGCATGCTGGCCACTGTGATGAACGCCCTGGCCATGCGTGACGCCCTGGAGCGTGCCAATATCTCGGCCATCGTGATGTCGGCTATTTCCATGGTCGGCGTGACCGATCACTACGATCGCCGCAAAGCCATGCGCCACTTGAACTCCAAAGAAGTGGTGATCTTTGCCGCCGGCACCGGTAACCCGTTCTTCACCACCGATTCGGCAGCGTGCCTGCGCGCTATCGAAATCGACGCCGACGTGGTGCTGAAAGCGACCAAGGTGGATGGCGTATACACTGCAGACCCATTCAAAGACCCGCATGCCGAGAAGTTCGATCATCTGACCTACGATGAAGTGCTGGATCGCAAGCTGGGTGTAATGGACCTGACGGCTATCTGCCTGTGCCGCGACCACAAGATGCCGCTGCGCGTATTTAACATGAACAAGCCCGGCGCCCTGCTGAATATCGTACACGGCGGCGCGGAAGGGACTCTGATCGAGGAAGGCCAACAATGATCGACGAAATCAAGAAAGACGCCCAAGCGCGTATGCACAAATCCCTGGAGTCTCTGAGCCACGCATTCGGCCAGATTCGTACCGGCAAGGCGCACCCAAGCATCCTGGGCAGCGTGATGGTGCCTTACTACGGCACGGATACTTCCATCACCCAGGTGGCCAACATCACCGTAAAAGACTCGCGCACCCTGCAAGTCGTGGCCTTCGAGCGCAACATGCTTGGGGCGGTCGACAAAGCTATCCAGAGTGCCGGCTTGAACCTCAACCCGACCAACCTGGGCGAGTTGTTGCTGATTTCCATGCCTGCCCTGACTGAAGAGACCCGCAAGGGCTTCACCAAGCAGGCGCGCAGCGCGGCCGAAGATGCACGCGTTGCCGTGCGCAACATCCGTCGCGATGCGTTGGGTGATCTGAAGAAATTGGTCAAGGACAAGGAAATCAGCGAAGACGAAGAGCGCCGCGCCGTTGCTGATATCGATAAGCTGACCAAGGATGCGGAGGCCCAGATCACCAAGGCCACCGAAGAAAAAGAAAAGGACCTGATGGCCGTATAAGGGGTCAGGACGCCTTCATGGAAAAGACCAAGCAGACTGTGCCCTCGGTGGTGCCGCGCCATGTCGCGATCATCATGGATGGGAATAATCGCTGGGCGAAGAAACGCTTTATGCCGGGTGTTGCCGGGCATAAAGCGGGTGTCGATGCGGTGCGCGCTGTAATCGAAGTGTGTGCCGAGGCCAAGGTTGAAGTGCTGACGCTGTTTGCCTTTTCGAGCGAGAACTGGCAGCGGCCCGCCGAAGAAGTGAGTGCCTTGATGGACCTGTTCTTCAAGGCGCTGCGTCGCGAGGCCAAGCGCCTCAATGACAACAACATCAGCCTGCGTATCATTGGTGATCGCTCCCGGTTCCATCCGGAGCTGCAAGCGGCCATGCGTGAAGCCGAGGCGATCACTTCCGGCAGCAACCGTTTTGTGCTGCAGATCGCAGCCAACTACGGCGGCCAGTGGGACATCGCCCAGGCTGCGCAACGACTGGCCCGCGAAGTGCAGGCCGGTCATCTGCGGCCCGACGACATTACGCCCGAATTGTTGCAAACCTGCCTGGTGACCGGCGATCTGCCGTTGCCGGACTTGTGCATCCGTACCGGTGGCGAGCACCGCATCAGCAATTTCCTGCTGTGGCAGCTAGCCTATACCGAGTTGTATTTCTCCGACCTGTTCTGGCCGGACTTCAAACACGATGCCATGCGCAACGCGCTGGCCGATTTCGCTTCCCGTCAGCGTCGCTTCGGTAAAACGAGCGAGCAGATCGAAGCTGGAGCCCGGGTTTAAATGCTTAAACAACGAATCATTACAGCACTGATCCTGCTGCCGATTGCCTTGTGCGGTTTCTTCCTGCTTGAGGGTTCTGGATTTGCGCTGTTTATCGGCCTGGTCGTCACCCTCGGCGCATGGGAATGGGCGCGGCTGGCGGGGTTCAGCGATCAATTGCCGCGTATGGCGTACGCCGCGATCGTCGCGCTGCTGCTGTTCCTGATGTACATCCTGCCCGATATCGCGCCCTGGGTGCTGGGGGCGGCGGTATTGTGGTGGGCCTTGGCGACGTTCCTGGTGCTGACCTATCCGCGTACCGCCGGCCAGTGGTCCAGTGTGGCCTGCAAGTTGGTGATTGGCTTGCTGATCCTGCTGCCGGCCTGGCAAGGGCTGGTGGAAATCAAGCGTTTCCCGAATGGCAACGAATTGATCCTGGCGGTAATGGTGCTGGTCTGGGGGGCTGACATCGGCGCCTATTTCTCGGGCCGGGCCTTTGGCAAGCGCAAGCTGGCGCCGGCCGTCAGCCCGGGCAAGAGCTGGGAAGGCGTATACGGCGGGCTGGCCTTGACGCTGCTGATTACGTTGGTGGTCGGTGTGATGCGCGACTGGTCGGTGAAGGAAATTTTCCTGACCCTGTTGGGTACTGCCATCGTCGTTTTCATTTCGGTAGTGGGCGACCTCACCGAGAGCATGTTCAAGCGTCAGGCCGGGATCAAGGACAGCAGTAACCTGCTGCCAGGTCACGGTGGCGTGCTGGACCGTATTGACAGCCTCACAGCAGCGTTGCCGATCTTTGCCGTGTTGCTGTGGATGATCGCTTCGTGAGCCGTCTGCAGCAGGTCACCGTGCTGGGAGCGACGGGCTCGGTTGGGCTGAGCAGCCTGGATGTCATCGCGCGTCATCCAGATCGTTATCAAGTGTTTGCCCTGACCGGCTTCACGCGTATGAGTGAATTGCTGGCGTTGTGTGTGCGTCACTCGCCACGTTTTGCCGTGGTGCCGCAGGCGGCTGCCGCGCGTGGCCTGCAGGATGACCTGCGGGCTGCCGGCCTCGCCACCCAGGTATTGGTGGGTGAAGAGGGGCTGTGCCAGGTGTCGGCGGATGCCGAAGTGGATACTGTTGTGGCGGCGATCGTCGGTGCGGCGGGTTTGCGTCCTACACTGGCCGCAGTCGATGCGGGTAAAAAAATCCTGCTGGCCAATAAGGAAGCGCTGGTCATGTCCGGCGCGCTCTTTATGCAGGCTGTGCGCAAGAGTGGTGCGGTGCTGTTGCCCCTCGACAGCGAACACAACGCGATCTTCCAGTGCATGCCCACTGATTTTGCCCGCGGCTTGAGCCAGGTTGGTGTGCGCCGGATTTTGCTAACGGCCTCCGGCGGCCCCTTCCGGCAAACTCCGCTGGATGAGCTTGAGGATGTTTCGCCGGACCAGGCGTGCGCGCATCCGAATTGGTCCATGGGGCGCAAAATCTCCGTGGATTCGGCAAGCATGATGAACAAGGGCCTGGAGCTGATTGAGGCATGCTGGTTGTTTGATGCGCGGCCTGACCAGGTGGAGGTGGTGATTCACCCGCAAAGTGTGATTCATTCCCTGGTTGATTACGTGGACGGCTCGGTACTGGCGCAATTGGGCAACCCCGATATGCGCACGCCGATCGCCAATGCCTTGGCGTGGCCGGAACGGATTGACTCCGGTGTGGCGCCATTGGACCTGTTTGCAATTGCGCGCCTGGATTTCCAGGCACCGGACGAACAACGCTTCCCGTGCCTGCGTCTGGCCCGGCAAGCGGCGGAGGCGGGTAACAGTGCGCCGGCGATGCTTAATGCTGCCAATGAAGTGGCCGTGGCGGCGTTTCTCGAACGGCGCATCCGCTTTCCACAGATCGCGAGTATCATCGAGAACGTTCTGGATCTTGAGCCGGTAGTGGCTGTGAGTGACCTGGAGGCTGTGTTCGAGGCCGATACAAAGGCCCGGGCCCTGGCCGATCAATGGCTGAGCCGCAACGCGCAGTAGGCTTTGGGCGGGTTAGCGCCTGCAGGCATCGGATTGAAATGCGGAGAAATTAGATGAGTGCGCTCTACATGATTGTCGGCACCCTGGTTGCTCTGGGTGTGCTGGTTACCTTCCACGAATTCGGCCACTTTTGGGTGGCGCGTCGTTGCGGCGTCAAGGTATTGCGCTTTTCCGTCGGTTTCGGCATGCCGCTGGTTCGCTGGCATGACCGCCGTGGCACTGAGTTCGTGATCGCAGCCATCCCGTTGGGTGGCTATGTGAAGATGCTTGATGAGCGAGAAGGCGAAGTACCTGCGGATCAGTTGGACCAGTCCTTCAACCGCAAGACCGTTCGTCAGCGTATCGCGATCGTCGCTGCAGGCCCGATTGCCAACTTCCTCCTGGCGATGGTGTTCTTCTGGATCCTCGCCATGCTGGGCAGCCAGCAAGTGCGTCCGGTCATCGGCGCGGTTGAGGCGGGCAGTATTGCGGCCAAGGCCGGCCTGGTGGCAGGGCAGGAAATTGTTTCCATTGATGGCGAACCCACCACGGGTTGGGGCGCGGTCAATTTGCAGTTGGTACGTCGGCTGGGCGAGAGCGGCACCGTCAATGTGATGGTGCGCGAGCAGGATTCCAGTGCCGAAAGCCCGCGTGAGCTGGCTTTGGACCGTTGGCTTCAAGGTGCCGACGAGCCGGATCCGATCAAATCTCTGGGCATTCGTCCATGGCGTCCGGCGTTACCGCCGGTACTGGCCGAACTGGACCCCAAGGGCCCGGCCCAGGCCGCAGGTCTTAAAACCGGCGACCGGCTGTTGGCCCTTGATGGTCAGGCGCTGGGTGACTGGCAGCAAGTGGTTGACCTGGTGCGTGTACGCCCGGATACCAAAATTGTGCTGAAAGTTGAGCGCGAAGGTGCTCAAATCGACGTCCCCGTGACTTTGTCGGTGCGTGGGGAGGCCAAGGCCGCCGGGGGTTACCTGGGTGCAGGGGTCAAGGGCATCGAGTGGCCACCCTCGATGGTGCGAGAGGTCAGTTTTGGGCCGTTGGCAGCGATTGGCGAGGGTGCCAAGCGCACTTGGACCATGAGCGTGCTCACCCTCGAATCCCTCAAGAAAATGTTGTTCGGCGAGCTCTCGGTAAAAAACTTGAGTGGACCGATAACCATTGCTAAAGTGGCGGGCGCTTCTGCCCAGTCGGGTGTCGCGGATTTCTTGAATTTCCTGGCTTATCTGAGTATCAGCCTGGGAGTTCTGAATTTGCTGCCCATTCCGGTACTGGATGGGGGGCATCTGCTGTTTTATCTGGTCGAGTGGGTGCGTGGTCGCCCCCTGTCGGATCGGGTGCAGGGTTGGGGGATACAGATCGGAATCAGTTTGGTGGTCGGGGTGATGTTGTTAGCTCTGGTCAACGATCTGGGACGACTGTAACGCTTCGCTGAATTGCGAATCTGCCGCATTTTGCGGCAGTTTGTTTATTGCCAGTTGGAATAAGAAAGGACTTCATGAAACGTCTGCTGCTAACTGCGGTTCTCACCGTATTGATGATCGCCGAAGTTCACGCCGAGTCCTTCACCATCTCCGATATTCGCGTCAACGGCCTCCAGCGGGTTTCCGCGGGTAGCGTCTTTGGTGCCTTGCCGTTGAACGTCGGGGAACAGGCTGATGATCGTCGCCTGGTGGAATCCACTCGTGCGCTGTTCAAAACCGGGTTCTTTCAAGATATCCAACTGGGTCGCGAAGGCAATGTCCTGGTTATCACGGTCGTCGAGCGACCTTCCGTCGCGAGTATCGCGATCGAAGGTAACAAGGCCATCTCCACTGAAGACCTGATGAAAGGGTTGAAGCAGTCTGGCCTGGCCGAGGGCGAGATCTTCCAGCGCGCCACCCTCGAGGGTGTGCGTAACGAGCTGCAACGCCAGTATGTTGCCCAGGGCCGCTACTCGGCGAGCGTGGAGACGGAAGTCATCCCGCAGCCGCGTAACCGGGTCGGCCTGAAGGTCAACATCAACGAAGGCACCGTGGCCGCCATCCAGCACATCAACGTGGTGGGCAACACCAAGTTCGCTGATGAAGACCTGATCGACCTGTTCGAACTCAAGACCACCAACTGGTTGTCGTTCTTCAAGAACGATGACAAGTACGCCCGTGAAAAGCTGTCCGGTGACCTGGAACGCCTGCGCTCCTACTACCTGGACCGTGGCTACATCAATATGGACATCGCTTCGACCCAGGTGTCCATCACCCCGGACAAGAAGCACGTCTACATTACTGTCAACGTCAACGAAGGCGAGAAGTACAAGGTTCGTGACGTCAAGCTCAGCGGTGACTTGAAAGTGCCTGAAGACCAGGTCAAGTCCCTGTTGCTGGTCCAGAAGGACCAAGTGTTCTCGCGCAAGCTGATGACCACCACCTCCGAGCTGATCACCCGTCGCCTGGGTAACGAAGGCTATACCTTCGCCAACGTCAACGGCGTGCCGACGCCGAACGACGAAGACCACACCGTGGACATCACTTTCGTCGTCGATCCGGGCAAGCGTGCCTACGTCAACCGCATCAACTTCCGTGGCAATACCAAGTCCTCGGACGAAGTACTGCGCCGTGAAATGCGCCAGATGGAAGGCGGTTGGGCATCGACTTACCTGATTGATCAATCCAAGACCCGTCTTGAGCGCCTGGGCTTCTTCAAGGAAGTCAACGTCGAAACCCCGGCCGTACCGGGTGTGGATGACCAGGTCGACGTGAACTACGCCGTTGAAGAGCAAGCCTCGGGTTCGATCACCGCCAGCGTCGGTTTCGCGCAGAGCGCCGGTTTGATCCTGGGTGGTTCCATCACGCAGAACAACTTCCTCGGTACCGGTAACCGTGTGTCCATCGGCCTGACCCGAAGCGAATACCAGAGCCGATACAACTTCGGTTACACCGACCCCTACTGGACAGCAGACGGTGTGAGCCTGGGCTATAACGCCTTCTACCGCACCACCGACTACAAAGATCTTGATGTAGACGTTGCAAGCTATGCGATCGACAGCCTCGGTGCCGGTGTCAACGTGGGGTATCCAATCAGCGAAACCTCGCGCCTGACCTTCGGCCTGACCGCGCAGCAGGATGAGATCAAGACCGGTATATACACCGTGGATGAGATCTTCGATTTCACCCGCCGTGAAGGCGACAAGTTCCTGAACTTCAAGGCGTCTGCCGGCTGGTCCGAGTCGACTCTGAACAAAGGCGTACTGGCAACCCGTGGCCATTCCCAAAGCCTGACTGCGGAAGTCACCACGCCGGGCAGCGACCTGTCGTTCTTCAAACTCGATTACCGCGGCCAGTTGTTCCAGCCGTTGAGCGACAACTACACCATGCGCCTGCACACCGAGCTGGGTTATGGCGACGGTTATGGTTCGACCAATGGCTTGCCGTTCTATGAAAACTACTACGCGGGTGGCTTCAACTCGGTACGTGGCTTCAAGGACAGCACCCTGGGTCCTCGCGGTACACCGAGCCGTGGTCAGGCCTTTACCGGTAACCAGGGCACGCAACCGGATTCCGACAACGACCCGCTGCCATTCGGTGGTAACGTTCTGATCCAGGGTGGTGCGGAAATCCTGTTCCCGCTGCCATTCGTGAAAGATCAGCGCTCCCTGCGAACTTCGGTTTTCTGGGACGTGGGTAACGTGTTCGATTCCAAGTGCGAGCAGATCAAGAACCCAAGTGGCTTGAAGTCCAACACTCAGTGCAACGACGTGAGCCTCAGCAATCTGGCGAGCTCCGTGGGTGTGGGTGTGACCTGGGTGACTGCGTTGGGCCCGTTGAGCTTTGCTCTGGCCATGCCGATCAAGAAACCGGATAACGCTGAAACCCAGATTTTCCAATTCTCCCTTGGCCAGACGTTCTAAGCGTCTGACCTAAGATAACGACAACGGATTCTGTAGGAGTACATCGTGCGTAAGTTGACTCAATTGGTCCTCCTGGCCACTGTGCTGGTAACCACCCCGGCCTTCGCCGAAATGAAAATTGCCGTGCTGAACTATCAGATGGCACTGCTGGAATCTGACGCCGCCAAGAGGTACGCCGTGGATGCCGAGAAGAAGTTCGGCCCACAACTGACCAAGCTCAAGACTTTGGAAAGCGGCGCCAAGGGGATCCAGGACCGCCTGGTAGCCGGTGGTGACAAGATGCAGCAAGGCGAGCGCGAGCGTCTGGAGCTTGAATTCAAGCAAAAGGCCCGTGACTACCAGTTCCAATCCAAGGAGCTGAACGAAGCCAAGGCTGTTGCCGACCGCGAAATGCTCAAGCAGCTCAAGCCGAAACTCGACAGCGCCGTGGAAGAAGTCATCAAGAAGGGTGCCTTTGACCTGGTGTTCGAGCGTGGCGCCGTAATTGACGTCAAGCCTCAATACGACATCACCCGCCAGGTGATCGAGCGCATGAACCAGCTGAAGTAAACCATGACCGCGACTATCAAGCTCGGCGAGTTGGCCGAGTTCCTGGGGGCCACCTTGCGTGGCTCCTCGGAGAAAGAAATCACTGGGCTAGCCACCTTGCAGGAGGCTGGCCCAGCTCAGTTGAGCTTCCTCGCAAATCCTCAATACCGTAAATACCTGGTCGATTGCCAAGCCGCAGCTGTGTTGCTGAAGGCCGCTGATGCCGAAGGGTTCGTTGGGGATGCGCTGGTGGTGGACGACCCGTACCTGTGCTATGCGAAAGCATCGCACTTGTTCGATCCCAAGCCTAAGGCGGCTGGCGGTATCCACCCGTCAGCAGTGATTGCCGAGGATGCCCAGGTCGATCCGGCGGCCAGCATCGGCGCTTTTGCCGTGATCGAGAGTGGCGCCCGCATTGGCGCTGGTGTCACCGTAGGCGCGCATTGCTTTATCGGCGCGCGCTGCGAAATCGGTGCCGATGGCTGGCTGGCTCCTCGCGTTACTCTTTACCACGATGTGCGTATCGGGAAGCGGGTGGTCATTCAGTCAGGTGCGGTGATCGGCGGTGAGGGCTTTGGCTTTGCCAACGCCAAAGGCGTCTGGCACAAGATCGCCCAAGTGGGTGGTGTATTGATCGGCGACGACGTAGAAATCGGTGTCAACACCGCTGTCGATCGCGGGGCCCTGGCCGACACTGTGATTGGGAACGGCGTAAAGCTCGACAACCAGATTCAGATCGCCCACAACGTGCAGATTGGCGACCACACCGCCATGGCTGCCTGCGTGGGCATTTCCGGCAGCACCAGGATCGGCAAGCATTGCATGCTTGCCGGTGGCGTGGGACTGGTGGGGCATATCGACATTTGCGACAACGTTTTCATCACCGGCATGACCATGGTCACTCACTCGATTACCGAGCCAGGGGCTTATTCATCCGGTACCGCCATGCAGCCAGCGGCTGAATGGCGAAAGAGTGCGGCGCGTCTGAGGCAGCTCGACGACATGGCTCGACGTCTCAAACAGCTGGAAAAGCGTGTTGGGGACGTGACCCCTGGCGGTAATGCTTCATCAGAAGGCTGATACCATTTCCATATCAAGTGTGCACAGCCGCTAGACTGCCTCCTTGATTTGCTAGCGGGGCGTGCTTTTAGTCCGCCCGCCCCCAATCTTTATTACAGGCTTCCCCCCGAAATGATGGACATCAACGAGATTCGCGAAGACCTGCCTCACCGTTACCCGTTCCTGCTGGTGGATCGTGTAGTGGACCTCAATGTTGAGGAAAAGCGCATTCGTGCCTACAAGAATGTCAGCATCAACGAACCGTTTTTCAATGGCCACTTTCCCGCGCATCCCATCATGCCGGGCGTGTTGATCATCGAAGCAATGGCCCAGGCTGCCGGTATCCTTGGTTTCAAAATGCTCGACCTCAAGCCTGCCGACGGCACGCTTTACTATTTCGTGGGCTCCGACAAATTGCGTTTCCGCAATCCGGTCACCCCGGGTGACCAGTTGATCCTGGAAGCCAAGTTCATCAGTTGCAAGCGCCAGATCTGGAAGTTCGAATGCCAGGCTTCGGTGGATGGCAAGCCGGTGTGCTCTGCCGAGATTATCTGTGCGGAACGCAAACTATGAGTTTGATTGACCCTCGCGCAATCATCGATCCGTCGGCCGTACTGGCCGCCGACGTTGAGGTCGGCCCTTGGTCGATCATCGGCGCAGGTGTGGAAATCGGCGAGGGTACTGTCATCGGGCCGCACGTGATCCTTAAGGGGCCGACCCGCATTGGCAAACATAATCGTATCTACCAGTTTTCCTCGGTAGGCGAGGACACCCCTGACATGAAGTACAAGGGTGAAGAAACACGTCTGGTAATCGGTGACCACAACATCATTCGTGAAGGCGTGACCATTCACCGTGGCACCGTGCAGGATCGGGCAGAGACCACGCTGGGAGATCACAACCTGGTGATGGCCTATGCGCATATCGGCCACGACAGCGTAATCGGCAACCACTGCATTCTGGTCAACAACACCGCGTTGGCCGGGCATGTGCATGTGGATGACTGGGCGATCCTGTCCGGTTTCACCCTGGTGCATCAGTATTGCCATATCGGCGCCCACAGCTTCTCCGGCATGGGCACCGCCATCGGCAAGGATGTTCCTGCATTTGTCACGGTGTTCGGCAATCCTGCCGAAGCCCGCAGCATGAATTTCGAAGGCATGCGCCGTCGCGGGTTCAGCGACGACGCGATCCAAGCCCTGCGCCGTGCCTACAAGACGGTTTACCGTCAAGGGCTGACGGTTGAGCAGGCCCTGACCGAACTGGCCGAGCCGGCAGCGTCGTTCCCGGAAGTCGCTGTGTTTCGTGACTCGATCCAGGCGTCGACTCGCGGCATCACCCGCTGATCATGGCCAGGTTGCGTATCGCATTGGTCGCCGGAGAAGCTTCCGGCGATATTCTCGGCGCCGGCTTGATGCGGGCTCTCAAGGTCCAGCACCCGGCAATCGAATTTATCGGTGTCGGTGGCCCGTTGATGCAGGCCGAAGGCCTCACCTCCTACTTTCCGATGGAGCGTTTGTCGGTCATGGGGCTGGTGGAAGTGCTGGGGCGTCTGCGTGAACTGCTCGCTCGCCGCAAGCTGCTGATCAAGACGCTGATCGAAGAAAAGCCCGACGTCTTTATCGGTATCGATGCCCCGGATTTCACCCTCAACATTGAACTCAAGTTGCGCCAGGCCGGGATCAAGACCGTGCACTATGTCAGCCCGTCCGTATGGGCGTGGCGGCAAAAGCGCGTGCTGAAGATTCGTGAAGGCTGCGACTTGATGCTGACCCTGCTGCCGTTCGAGGCCAGGTTCTACGAAGAGAAAGGCGTGCCGGTGCGGTTTGTCGGTCATACCCTGGCCGATGCCATTCCTTTGCAAGCCGACCGTGGCGCAGCGCGTAGCGAGTTGGGGTTGGCCGATGGTCCGCTGGTCGCACTGATGCCGGGTAGTCGGGGAGGGGAAGTCGGGCGCCTGGGTGGCCTGTTTTTTGATGCGGCCGAACGTCTGCAGGCCCTCAAACCGGGTATTCGTTTTGTGCTGCCATGTGCCAGCCCCCAGCGTCGCTCGCAAATTGAAACACTGCTGGAAGGGCGCAACCTGCCGCTGACTCTGCTCGACGGTCAGTCGCACCTGGCCCTGGCCGCGTGCGATGCCGTATTGATCGCGTCGGGCACCGCTACCCTGGAAGCCTTGCTGTACAAGCGCCCGATGGTGGTGGCCTATCGTCTGGCGCCGCTGACCTTCTGGATTCTCAAACGGATGGTTAAAAGCCCGTATATTTCCTTGCCCAATCTGCTGGCCCAACGGCTGTTGGTGCCGGAGTTGTTGCAGGACGATGCTACGCCTGAAGCGCTCGCGCAAACTCTACTACCCTTGATTGACGGCGGCGAAGAGCAGACCCGTGGTTTCGACGACATTCATCGCACCTTGCGGCGAGATGCCTCGAACCAGGCGGCAGACGCCGTGCTGAACTTGATCGGCCATAAACAGGAAACCTTATGAGTACGCAAATGGGCCTGGATTTCAGCCTGGTTGCACAAGCCCACGAACTGGTGGCGGGTGTCGACGAAGTCGGACGCGGCCCGCTGTGCGGTGCGGTCGTGACGGCGGCGGTGATTCTTGACCCGAACCGTCCGATCCTTGGCCTTAATGATTCGAAAAAACTCACTGAAGCCCGTCGTGAAAAACTCTATGACGAGATCTGTGAGAAAGCCTTGAGTTGGCATATCGCTCGGGCAGAAGTAGAAGAAATCGATGAGCTGAACATCCTGCACGCCACCATGCTTGCCATGCAGCGAGCGATTGAAGGGCTGCATATCACGCCCAGGCTGGCGATGATCGACGGCAACCGTTGCCCCCAACTTGCGATGCGCGCCGAGGCCGTGGTGCAGGGCGACAGCAAGGTGCCGGCCATTGCCGCGGCGTCGATTTTGGCCAAGGTCAGTCGCGACCGCGAAATGGCTGCTTTCGAATTGATTTACCCCGGCTACGGCATGGGCGGCCATAAGGGCTACCCGACGCCCGTTCATCTGGAAGCCCTGGCGCGGCTTGGCCCTACGCCAATCCATCGCCGCTCGTTCGCCCCGGTGCGCCAGGCTTATGAGCTGCGCGAGAGCTTCAGCGAGGTGTAGTCGCGAGGCTGATGTTTTGCTCAAGGCCCGGTACAATCCCGGGCCTTGTTGTTTCTAAGTTACTGCACAGGATCACTATGCCGGCTTCATTCGTTCATCTGCGCCTGCACACTGAATACTCCCTGGTCGACGGCCTCGTGCGGATCAAACCGCTGGTCAAAACCCTGGTGGGCATGAACATGCCGGCGGTGGCGGTTACCGACCAGAACAACATGTGTTCCCTGGTCAAGTTCTACAAAAACGCAATGGGCGCCGGTATCAAGCCGATCTGTGGCGCCGACCTGTGGCTGTCCAACAAAGACCCGGATAACCCCCTGAGCCGCATCAGCCTGCTGGCGATGAACGGCGTGGGTTATCGCAACCTGACCGAACTGATTTCCCGTGGTTTTATCGATGGTCAGCGCAATGGCTCGATCATCATCGAGCGCGAGTGGGTGGCCGAAGCCAGCGAAGGCGTGATCATGCTCTCGGCCGCCAAAGAGGGCGAGATCGGTATCGCGCTGCTCGGCGGCAACCCGCAGGAAGCCGAAGTGCTGGCCCGCGAATGGATGCAGGTGTTCCCTGACCGCTTCTATCTGGAAGTGCAGCGTACCAATCGTCCCAACGATGAAGAGCATCTGCACGCCGCCGTGGCCCTGGCCGACAAGCTGGGCGCGCCGCTGGTGGCGACCAACGATGTGCGCTTTATCAAGAAAGAAGATTTCGAAGCCCACGAAACCCGCGTGTGTATCGGCGAAGGCCGAGCCCTGGATGACCCGCGTCGCTCAAAAAACTACAGCGAAGAGCAGTACCTCAAAAGCGCCGAGGAAATGGCCGAGCTGTTCAGCGACTTGCCCGAGGCTTTGGAAAACTCGGTCGAAATCGCCAAGCGCTGCAATATCGAAGTGAAACTGGGCAAGCACTTTTTGCCCAACTTCCCGATTCCCGATGGCATGACCATCGACGAGTATTTTCGCAAGGTGTCATTCGATGGCCTGGAAGAGCGGCTCAGCGTGCTGCTGCCCAAGGACACCACCGAAGACTACGAAGCCAAGCGACAGGTCTACGTCGACCGGCTGAATTTCGAGCTGGATATCATCATCCAGATGGGGTTCCCCGGTTACTTCCTGATCGTGATGGACTTTATCCAGTGGGCCAAGAGCAACGGTGTACCGGTAGGTCCGGGCCGGGGCTCAGGTGCGGGTTCGTTGGTGGCCTACGTACAGAAGATCACCGACCTCGACCCGTTGGAATATGACCTGCTGTTCGAACGCTTCCTGAACCCGGAGCGGGTTTCCATGCCCGACTTCGATGTCGACTTCTGCATGGACGGTCGCGACCGAGTGATCGAATACGTGGCCGAGAAATACGGTCGCAATGCGGTAAGCCAGATCATTACCTTCGGTTCCATGGCGGCCAAGGCGGTTATTCGCGACGTGGCTCGGGTGCAGGGCAAGTCCTACGGCCTGGCCGACCGCCTGTCGAAGATGATCCCGTTCGAAGTTGGCATGACCCTGGAAAAAGCCTACGAGCAGGAAGAAATTCTGCGCGACTTTATCAAGGTCGATGAAGAAGCCGCCGAAATCTGGGACATGGCGCGCAAGCTTGAAGGTGTGGTGCGTAACGTCGGGAAACACGCCGGTGGCGTGGTGATCGCGCCAACCAAGCTCACCGACTTCTCGCCGATTTATTGCGATGAAGAGGGTGACGGCCTGGTTACCCAGTTCGACAAGGATGACGTGGAGGCGGCCGGCCTGGTGAAGTTCGACTTCCTCGGCCTGCGTACCCTGACGATCATCGACTGGGCGCTCAAGACCATCAACCGCGAGCGCGCCAAGGTTGGCGAGGAACCGCTGGATATCGCGTTTATCCCGTTGGACGACAAACCGACCTACAGCCTGCTGCAAAAAGCCGAAACCACGGCGGTGTTCCAGCTTGAATCCCGGGGCATGAAGGAGCTGATCAAAAAGCTCAAGCCCGACTGTCTGGAAGACTTGATCGCACTGGTGGCTCTGTTCCGTCCGGGGCCGCTGCAATCGGGCATGGTTGATGACTTTATCAACCGTAAACACGGGCGCGCCGAGCTGGCGTACCCGCATTCCGACTATCAGTACGAAGGCCTCAAGCCGGTACTGGCGCCGACCTACGGCATCATCCTGTATCAGGAACAGGTGATGCAGATCGCCCAGGTGATGGCGGGTTACACCCTCGGCGGCGCGGATATGCTGCGTCGCGCCATGGGTAAAAAGAAACCCGAGGAAATGGCCAAGCAGCGCGGCGGTTTCATTGAGGGCTGTGCCACCAACAATATTGACGCGGACCTGGCCGGTAACATTTTCGACCTGGTGGAAAAGTTCGCCGGTTACGGCTTCAACAAATCCCACTCCGCCGCCTATGGCCTGGTTTCGTACCAGACGGCGTGGTTGAAAGCCCACTACCCGGCGCCATTCATGGCGGCGGTGCTCTCGGCGGATATGCACAACACCGACAAGGTTGTGACCTTGATCGAGGAAGTGCGCACCATGAAGCTGCGCCTCGACGCGCCGGACGTGAACGCCTCGGAGTTCAAGTTCACGGTAAACGACGAAGGCCGCATCATTTATGGCCTTGGCGCGATCAAAGGCGTGGGCGAGGGCCCGGTGGAAGCCATCACTGAAGCGCGTCAGGACGGGCCCTTCAAGGATCTGTTCGACTTCTGTGCGCGGGTCGACCTCAAGCGCATCAACAAACGTACCCTTGACGGCCTGATCCGCAGTGGCGCGCTTGACCGTCTTGGCCCTTATTTCCATGACGAGCCGAAGGCTTACCAGGCCAATATCGACCGCAACCGCGCAGTGTTGCTCACCGCCATGGAAGAAGCGATCAAGGCCGCCGAACAGACTGCCCGCACCCATGACAGCGGCCACGCCGACCTGTTTGGCGGATTGTTCGTCGAAGCAGATGCGGATGTGTATGCCAACCACCGCAAAGCCAAGGAATTGACCCTCAAGGAACGTCTCAAGGGCGAGAAAGACACCCTGGGCCTGTATCTCACCGGTCACCCGATTGACGAATATGAAGGCGAGATTCGCCGTTTCGCCCGTCAGCGCATCATCGACCTGAAACCCGCCCGTGATACCCAGACTGTTGCCGGCATGATCATCGCCCTGCGGGTGATGAAAAATAAGAAGGGCGACAAAATGGGCTTCATCACCCTCGATGACCGCTCGGGCCGGATCGAAGCGTCGCTGTTTGCCGACGCCTTCCACTCCGCCCAGTCGCTGCTGCAGACCGACGCCATGGTGGTGGTGGAAGGGGAGGTCAGCAACGACGACTTCTCCGGTGGCCTGCGCCTGCGCATCAAGCGCGTGATGAGCATGGAAGATGCGCGTACCAATCTGGCCGAAAGCCTGCGCCTGAAGCTCAAGACCGATGCACTCAAGGGCGATCAGCTACGCTGGTTGGGTGAGCTGCTCAAGCGTCACCGTGGCGCGTGCCCGGTGACCATGGAGTACACCAGCAACGACGCCAAGGCCATGTTGCAGTTTGGCGAGACCTGGCGAATTGATCCCGCTGACGGCTTGATTCAAGCTTTGCGTGACCAGTTCGGGCGAGACAACGTCTTCCTCCAATACCGTTGACGGTCAGAACCCCTGACCTCGGCTGAACATTTAATCTCGACCTAAACGCGCCTCTCCCTTAAGGTAGGGCGCGAATAGACAACCGGCTGGCCAGGCACCCCTTGGCCGTCGACCCAAGACGGACGCTTATGAACCCGAATTTTCTTGATTTCGAACAGCCGATCGCTGACCTGCAAGCCAAGATCGAAGAGCTGCGCCTGGTCGGCAATGACAATTCGCTGAATATCGGCGATGAGATCGCCCGCCTGCAAGACAAGAGCAGCACGCTGACCGAAGACATCTTCGGCAAGCTGACCAGTTGGCAGATCGCGCGCCTGGCGCGCCACCCGCGCCGTCCGTACACCCTGGACTACATTCAGCACATTTTCACCGAGTTCGACGAGCTGCATGGCGACCGCCATTTCTCCGACGATGCGGCTATCGTGGGCGGTATCGCTCGGTTGGACGACCAGCCGGTGATGGTGATCGGTCACCAGAAAGGCCGTGAAGTACGCGAGAAAGTGCGTCGCAACTTCGGCATGCCGCGTCCGGAAGGCTACCGCAAGGCTTGCCGCCTGATGGAAATGGCCGAACGCTTCAAGATGCCGATCCTGACCTTCATCGACACTCCGGGTGCTTACCCGGGTATCGACGCCGAAGAGCGCAACCAGAGCGAAGCGATTGCCTGGAACCTGCGTGTCATGGCGCGCCTGAAAACCCCGATCATTGCCACTGTGATCGGTGAAGGTGGTTCCGGCGGTGCATTGGCCATTGGCGTCTGCGATCAGTTGAACATGCTGCAATATTCGACCTATGCGGTGATTTCGCCGGAAGGTTGCGCCTCGATCTTGTGGAAGACCGCGGAAAAGGCACCGGACGCTGCTGAAGCCATGGGCATCACCGCTGATCGTCTCAAGGGCCTGGGTATCGTTGATAAAGTCATCGCCGAGCCACTGGGCGGCGCGCATCGTGATCCGGCGGCGGCTGCCGCAACAATCCGTGCTGAGCTGGGCTCGCAACTGGCGATGCTCAAAAAGCTGGATACCGAAGCGCTGCTGGCCCGTCGTTACGAGCGTCTGATGAGCTACGGTCTCTGATCGAACACTGATCCGGCAGACAATGCAGTACCAATGTGGGAGCGGGCTTGCCCGCGAATGCAGGGGCTCAGTCACTGAACAGGTTGGCTGATACACCGCTTTCGCGAGCAAGCCCGCTCCCACATTTGCGTTGTGTATGCTGGGCTATCGCATTCCAGGATCCCAGATTGTTGGTGGTACTTTGCCATGACGCCCACCTTGATCACCAAATGCCTGCAAACCCTGGCCCCCTGGCGCAACGCCCCGGCCTGGCACATCGCATTCTCCGGTGGCCTTGATTCCACCGTCCTGCTGCACCTGCTGGTCTCCCTGAGCAAAACCGAGCCGCTGCCGCCGCTCAGCGCCGTGCATATCCATCATGGCCTGCAGGCTGCCGCCGACGCGTGGCCAGGTCATTGCCAAGCGGTCTGCGACAGCCTGGGCTTGCCCTTGCGCATTCTGCGCGTGCAGGTACAGCCCGGCGCCAGCCTTGAGCGCGCGGCGCGTGATGCGCGTTATCAGGCCCTCGCTGGCGTGACCGGGGCAGGGGAGGCGTTGCTCACCGGTCAACATCGCGACGATCAAGCCGAAACCCTGTTGTTCCGCCTGCTGCGCGGCGCCGGGGTACGCGGGCTTGCCGCAATGCCTGCGCATCGTTCTTTGGCACGGGGGCATCTGGTGCGGCCGCTGCTGGATGTCGCGCGTGGCGAGCTGGAAGCCTATGCCCATGCACATCATTTAACGTGGATCGAAGACCCTTCGAACGCTGATCCGCGGTTCTCGCGCAATTACCTGCGTCATCAAGTATTTCCAATGCTGACGCAGCGCTGGCCCCAGGCAGTCTCAAGCCTGGCCCGCACGGCCGAGCACCTGAACGAAGCCCAGGGGCTGCTCGATGAACTGGCGCACTTGGACCTGAAAGCCGCCGATCAGCCTTCAGCGTTTCCCTGGTTGCCTTTGCCATCCTTGGCCCTCGCGCCGTTGCGCGAGCTCTCCGATGCCCGCCAGCGCAACGCCTTGCGTCATTGGCTGAGCCCGCTGACTCGACTGCCCGACAGCAACCACTGGGCCGGTTGGCACTCCATGCGCGATGCCAAGGGCGATGCCCAGCCCCTGTGGCGTCTGGCCGACGGCGAGCTGCACCGCAGTGGCGAGCGCATTTGGTGGCTGCCGCCTCTGTGGGCGGAATTTTCCGACGTTTCGGTGAGCTGGCCCGATCCGCAAAAACCACTGGAGTTACCCGGCAATGGTCAGTTGGAATTCAGTGGCCAGGCGCCTGAAGGTGCACTGGAGGTCCGCTATCGTCGGGGCGGCGAAGTCATCGAAGTGCCAGGTCGCGGCCGACGCGACCTGAAGCGTCTGTTCAATGAGTGTGGTGTGCCCGGGTTCGTCCGTGGCAGATTGCCGCTGCTGTATCAGGGCGAGCGATTGCTGGCTGTGCCAGCCCTTGCAGGGTTATGGGCCGGCTCGTCGAATGGCTGGCAATTGCATTGGTTGCCACAGAGCTGCGATCAAGGTTTGAGCTGATAGAGCCTTTCCGGTAGACTACGCTCCCTTCTTGATACAACTTCTGTGGATTCGCCTGAATCGCAGCAGTTGCCGATTACCAAGCAGTCTTTGCTGGGCGATTCCAAAAAATGTGTAGCGATCAACGTACCGGTGTTCCATTGCTGGTCTGTCACAACGCGGCGGTTTTTTTGAAAGGTGCACTGTGATTAATGCAGGTGATCGGGGGCTTCGGCCTCTCTTCGCTTTCCCCGGCGGCTCGGACCGCTTTAACGCAGACTTCTAGGGTTTTTCATGACGCGCTACATATTCGTCACGGGCGGTGTTGTTTCTTCATTGGGGAAAGGCATTGCCTCCGCTTCATTGGCGGCCATCCTGGAGGCGCGGGGGCTTAAAGTCACCATGCTCAAGCTGGACCCATACATCAACGTCGACCCGGGCACCATGAGCCCGTTCCAGCACGGTGAAGTGTTCGTCACGCATGACGGCGCCGAGACCGACCTGGACCTGGGCCACTACGAGCGGTTCATCCGCACGACCATGACCCAGAACAACAACTTCACCACCGGCCGCGTCTACGAGCACGTGCTGCGCAAGGAGCGCCGTGGTGACTACCTGGGTGCAACCATCCAGGTGATTCCGCACATCACCGACGAAATCAAGCGTCGCATCATCAAGGGCGCAGGCGATGCCGACGTGGCGATGGTCGAGATTGGTGGCACCGTGGGTGACATCGAATCCCAACCGTTCCTCGAAGCCATTCGCCAACTGCGTTTCGAAGTCGGCGCCAAGCGCGCGATGCTGATGCACCTCACATTGGTGCCGTACATCGCCACCGCCGGCGAAACCAAAACCAAGCCAACCCAGCACTCGGTCAAGGAACTGCGTTCCATCGGCCTGCAGCCGGACGTGCTGGTCTGCCGCTCCGATCACCCGATCGATATTTCCTCGCGTCGCAAGATCGCGCAATTCACCAACGTTGAAGAGCGTGCGGTGATTGCCCTGGAAGACGCCGACACCATCTACAAGATCCCGGGCATTCTGCATTCCCAGGGCCTGGATGATTTTGTCGTCGAGCGTTTCGGCCTGCAGTGCAATGGCGCGGACCTGTCCGAGTGGGAAGCCGTGGTCGACGCCAAGCTCAATCCCGAGCATGAAGTCACCATCGCCATGGTCGGCAAATACATGGAGCTGCTCGACGCGTACAAGTCGCTGATCGAAGCGATGAGCCACGCCGGCATCAGCAACCGTACCAAGGTCAACCTGCGCTACATCGATTCCGAAGACATCGAGAACCAGGGCACCGCGCTGCTTGAGGGCGTGGATGCGATCCTCGTTCCCGGCGGTTTCGGCCTGCGCGGCGTGGAAGGCAAGATCACCGCCGTGCAATACGCCCGCGAGAACAAGGTGCCGTACCTGGGTATTTGCCTGGGCATGCAAGTGGCCGTTATCGAGTTCGCCCGTAATGTGCTGGGCTGGAAAGACGCCAACTCCACCGAGTTCGATCACGCCAGCGGCCACCCGGTTGTAGGCCTGATCACCGAGTGGGAAGATGCCACCGGCGCCGTTGAAACCCGCACCGAAGCGTCCGACCTGGGCGGCACCATGCGCCTTGGCGCACAGGACTGCCTGCTGGAAGCCGGTTCGCTGGTACACGACTGCTACGGCAAGGACGTGATCGTCGAACGTCACCGTCACCGCTACGAAGTGAACAACAACCTGCTGCCGCAGATCAAAGAAGCCGGCCTGAAGATTTCCGGCCGTTCCGGTGACGGCAAGCTGGTTGAAGTGGTCGAGGCGCCGGATCATCCGTGGTTCGTGGCCTGCCAGTTCCACCCTGAGTTCACCTCGACGCCGCGCGACGGTCATCCGTTGTTCAGCGGTTTCGTCAAAGCTGCACTGACGCAACATCAGAAGAAGGCATAACCCTGATGGCCCAGAAGATCATTCGCGTAGGCGACATCGAAATTGCCAACGACAAGCCCATGGTGCTGTTCGGCGGCATGAACGTACTGGAAAGCCGCGACATGGCGATGCAGGTCTGTGAAGAGTACGTGCGGGTTACCCAGAAGCTGGGTATCCCTTATGTATTCAAGGCCAGCTTCGACAAGGCCAACCGTTCGTCCGTGACTTCCTATCGCGGCCCGGGCCTTGAAGAAGGCATGCGGATCTTCCAGGACATCAAGCAAGCCTTCGGCGTGCCGATCATCACCGACGTCCACGAGCCTGAGCAGGCTGCCGTGGTCGCCGAGGTGTGCGACATCATCCAGTTGCCGGCCTTCCTGTCGCGCCAGACCGACCTCGTGGTCGCCATGGCCAAGACCGGCGCTGTGATCAATATCAAGAAAGCCCAGTTCCTCGCGCCCCAGGAAATGAAACATATCCTGAGCAAATGCGTGGAAGCGGGTAACGACCAGTTGATCCTGTGCGAGCGTGGTTCCAGCTTCGGCTACAACAACCTCGTGGTGGACATGCTCGGTTTCGGCATCATGAAACAGTTCGAATACCCGGTGTTCTTCGACGTGACCCACGCGCTGCAAATGCCCGGTGGTCGCGCCGATTCCGCTGGCGGGCGGCGTGCCCAGGTACTGGACCTGGCCAAGGCGGGCATCAGCCAATCCTTGGCCGGCCTGTTCCTGGAAGCCCATCCGGACCCGGACAACGCCAAGTGCGACGGCCCCTGTGCCCTGCGCCTGGACAAGCTGGAGCCGTTTCTGGCCCAGCTCAAGCAGTTGGACGAGTTGGTCAAGAGTTTTCCGACGGTAGAGACCGCGTAAGCGTCGTTTCTCCGGTAGAATTTCCCACGCTTTACGCTCAGGCCCAGGCCTGAGCCTTGTCGTCTGCAAGCCTGCCCTGTTGTTCCACCCTTGCGGTCGGTCAAAAGATTTCCTTCAGCTGCGTCGTTTTCGTCAACTTTGGAGTGTTTACAACAATGGCAAAAATCGTCGACATCAAAGGTCGTGAAGTTCTCGACTCCCGTGGCAACCCCACCGTCGAAGCCGACGTGCTTCTCGATAACGGCATCATCGGCAGCGCCTGCGCGCCCTCCGGTGCTTCCACCGGTTCGCGCGAAGCGCTGGAGCTGCGTGATGGCGACAAGAGCCGTTACCTGGGCAAGGGTGTACTCAAGGCGGTAGCCAACATCAACGGCCCGATCCGTGACCTGTTGCTGGGCAAGGACCCGCTGGACCAGAAAGCCCTGGACCACGCGATGATCAAGCTCGACGGCACCGAAAACAAAGGCAGCCTGGGCGCCAACGCGATCCTCGCTGTGTCCCTGGCCGCCGCCAAGGCCGCCGCACAGGACCAGGACCTGCCGCTGTACGCGCACATCGCCAACCTGAACGGTACGCCGGGTGTGTATTCGATGCCGGTGCCGATGATGAACATCATCAACGGTGGCGAGCACGCCGATAACAACGTCGACATCCAGGAATTCATGGTGCAGCCGGTGGGCGCCAAGTCCTTCTCCGAAGGCCTGCGCATGGGCACCGAGATTTTCCATCACCTCAAGGCTGTGCTGAAGGCCCGTGGCCTGAGCACCGCGGTGGGTGACGAAGGCGGTTTCGCACCGAACCTGGCATCCAACGAAGATGCGCTGAAAGTGATCTCCGAAGCCGTGGCCAACGCCGGCTATACGCTGGGCACCGACGTGACGCTGGCCCTGGATTGCGCCGCCAGCGAATTCTACGAAGACGGCCAGTACAACCTGTCCGGCGAAGGCCAGGTGTTCAACTCCGAAGGTTTCGCCGAGTACCTGAAGGGCTTGACCCAGCGCTACCCGATCATCTCGATCGAAGACGGCCTGGACGAGTCCGACTGGGATGGCTGGAAAATCCTCACCGACAAGATCGGCGAGAAAATCCAACTGGTGGGCGACGACCTGTTCGTGACCAACACCAAGATCCTGAAAGAGGGCATCGATAAAAAGATCGCCAACTCGATCCTGATCAAGTTCAACCAGATCGGCACGCTGACCGAAACCCTGGAGGCCATCCAGATGGCCAAGGCTGCGGGTTACACCGCCGTGATCTCTCACCGTTCCGGCGAAACCGAAGACTCCACCATTGCCGACCTGGCCGTGGGCACTTCGGCGGGCCAGATCAAGACCGGTTCCCTGTGCCGTTCCGATCGCGTCTCCAAGTACAACCAGTTGCTGCGCATCGAAGAGCAATTGGCGGGTAAAGCCAAGTACAACGGTCGCAGCGAGTTTCGCGGCTGATCGCCACTTGGTGGTAATGCATGGTAAAAAGTCAGCGGATTGCGTCGCACATCTCACGACGGTGGGAATTTCGGCGCTGATCTGCTGACTGACAAGCACAAGCCTGGTTATCCAGGCTTCGTGCTATCAGTTGCTGCAAAAGGTTTTGCATGGCTGTCTTTTTTCATTGGATACCTGGATTTCGATGCGCAGTCCCAATTGGTTGTTCCTCGTCCTGCTCTTGTTGCTGGCTGGCCTGCAGTACCGCCTATGGGTCGGTAACGGCAGCTTTGCGCAGGTGGAAGAGCTGACCCAGCAAATTGCCGACCAGCACGCCGAAAACGAACGTCTGCTGGAGCGCAACCGCGTCCTCGACGCTGAAGTGCTTGAGTTGAAAAAAGGTACGGAGACCGTCGAAGAGCGGGCTCGTCATGAGTTGGGCATGGTCAAGGAGGGTGAAACCCTCTACCAGTTGGCCCAATGAGCACCGAGTTGCCGGCCTTCTGGGCCGTGATTCCTGCCGCGGGTGTGGGTGCCCGTATGGCCGCGGACCGTCCCAAGCAATATCTGCAACTGGGCGGGCGCACTATTCTTGAACACAGCCTGGGCTGTTTCCTTGGCCATCCGTCGTTGAAAGGGCTGGTGGTCAGTCTCGCTGTTGATGACCCTTACTGGCCCAATCTGGCGTGTGCTGCTGACCCGCGTATTCACCGTGCGCAAGGCGGGTCGGAACGTTCGGGTTCAGTGCTTAATGCGCTGCTGCAACTCAATGCCCTGGGCGCCAGTGATGATGATTGGGTGTTGGTGCACGATGCGGCGCGTCCGAATCTGAGCCGTGATGACCTCGACAAGCTATTAGGCGAGCTGGCTGACGATCGCGTTGGCGGCCTGCTGGCAGTGCCGGCCCGTGACACCCTCAAGCGCGCCGACAAACACGGCCGTATCGTTGAGACTGTTGATCGCAGCCTGATCTGGCAAGCCTATACGCCGCAGATGTTTCGCCTGGGCGCCTTGCACCGCGCGCTGGCTGACAGCCTGGTGGCCGATGCTGTGATCACCGACGAAGCGTCGGCCATGGAATGGTCCGGCCAGGCGCCGCGCCTGATCGAAGGGCGTTCGGACAATATCAAGGTGACTCGGCCTGAAGACCTCGAGTGGCTCAGATTGCGCTGGGCTAATCGCAGATAGCCAGTTGCATCGGGTCGACTTCATCGCAGGCAAGCCAGCTCGGGAGTATCAGTTTTTTTGTGTTCGGGCTGGTTAGGGCCTGCCGTCAGGCAGGCCGTTGTTTTACCAGCTCGGTCTGGTAAATCGGTCTCCGTACAGGATCGCAAATTGATTCATTGCCACTTTCCAGTCGTGTGCC
>NZ_JASLAW010000110.1 GCF_030147005.1 Pseudomonas sp. | reverse complement strand
GGAGCGCTTTACCGTGGCGAGGGAGCTTGCTCCCGCTGGGCCGCGAAGCGACCCCAGAAAATGGGACTGCTGCGCAGTCCAGCGGGAGCAAGCTCCCTCGCCACGGTAAAGCGCTCCTCCTTAACTGACTGGCATTAGGGCAAGCCCGCGCCCACAGGGTGGGTCGCGCGGGCGGGAGATGTCATTTTATGCGGTAGTGGAAGGTATTGCGCACCGCCGGTACGGCGACGGGCTTGCCGTCGACGACCCTTGGCTGATAACGAAAGGTATTCGCCGCCGCCAGTGAAGGCCGCATAAATAACGGGTGACAGCCGTCCAGCACCTTGGGGTTTTCTACGCGGCCCTGGGTATTGACGGTGTACTCCACCGAACAGTCGCCTTCGATATTTTTGTCCAGCGCGCGTTCCGGGTAGTCCGGGGCTGCCTTGCTCAGGGGTTGGTATTGGCGGCTGTCGAAGGCCGGAGTGGGTGCGGGCACGGCGGCCTGGGCTTTTTCAGCAGCCACGCGTTGCTGGTTCAGGCGCTGCTGCTCCAGCTCCCGAGTGCGCTGCTCGCTGGCCAAGCGCTGCTGCTCCAGTTCCCGATTGCGCTGCTCGCTGGCCAGGCGCTGCTGCTCCAGCTCCCGATTGCGCTGCTCGCTGGTCAGGCCCTGCTGCTCCAGTTCCCGATTGCGCTGCTCGCTGGCCAAGCGCTGCTGCTCCAGCTCCCGATTGCGCTGCTCGCTGGTCAGGCGCTGCTGCTCCAGCTCTCGAGTGCGCTGCTCGCTGGCCAGGCGCTGCTGTTCAACTTTTCTTTCTTCAACCCGCTTGCGCGCCAGGGCGGCTTTCTCGAGTTTTTGCGCCTGGGCCTGCGGGTCGATCGTTGGTTTGGCAGGTACAGGGACGGCAACCGGATCAGGCAACGCGGGCGCCACCGGTGTTACAGGTTCAGGCGCCGCTGCTGGCGTCGGCATCATGACCAGTTGGGTGTGCATTACCCTTGGCACCTCGACCTGCGGTTTCTCCGGCGACCAGCCCAGCATCAGTGCCGCCACAACCCCCACATGCAGCGCCACGGCCAGGCTTGCCGCCAGGCTGTTGCGCCACATTCCGTCACTGCCCGGCGCCTGCGCCCGCGTGGGGCCGTGCATGATCATCGCCGTCATTGGGGGGCCTCGGTCACCAGCCCCAGGTTGCTCACACCGCCCTTCTGCAACACCGCCATGGCCGCCACTACGCGGCCGTACCCCGCGTTGTCGTCAGCGCGGATATACACCTGGGTGTCGCTGCGCGCCGCCACTGCCTGCATGACCTTGGCGCCCATTTCTTCCAGGCTCACGGCGCTGTCGGTCTGGTGCCGGGTGTCGAGTTCGCCGCCCAGGTTCCAGTAGTAGCCGCCGTCCGCTTTCACCGACAGCGTGAGGATCTGCTGGCGAGTGTCGGTGGCCAGCGCCTCGGCGGCCACCTTGGGCAGTTCGATCTTCACGCCCTGGGTGAGCATGGGTGCGGTGACCATGAAGATCACCAGCAGCACCAGCATCACGTCGATGTAGGGCACCACGTTCATCTCGGCCTTGGGCCCGTGTTTGCGTTGCGGCCTGATCAACATCGGTTTGCTCCTTTTCAGGCGGCCACGGCCAGGTTGATCGAGGTACTGCGCAGGGCACGGTGCAGGCGCACTTGCAGTTCGTTGCCGAAGGCGTAGTAACGGGTGAGCAGGGTCTGGCTGCGTGCGGCAAAGCGGTTATAGGCGATCACGGCCGGGATCGCCGCAAACAGGCCAATGGCGGTGGCAATCAAGGCTTCGGCGATACCCGGCGCCACCGTGGACAATGTGGCTTGTTGCACCTGGGACAGGCCCAGGAACGAATTCATGATCCCCCACACGGTGCCGAACAGGCCGATATAGGGGCTGACCGAACCCACCGTCGCAAGAAACTGCAGGCCCTTTTCCAGCTCCAGTTCCTGCTCGGTGATCGCCACCTGCAATGCACGTTCCACGCCTTCAAGCACGGCAGGGTCATGCGTGTGCAGGTGCTGGTATTCCTGCATACCGGCGATAAAGATCGGCGTCACGCCGCCCTCGCCCGCCTGCACGGCCTCGCGGTACAGGGGCTGCAAGTCCGACGCGGCACGAAAGCGCGCCATGAAGTCGTGCAACTGCCGCTCCAGGCGCCGCAGCACACCGCCACGCCGGATGATCAGGTACCAACTGAGCAGAGACGCCAGCAGCAAGGTAACCATCACCGCCTTGACCAACAGGCTGGCGTCGCTGATCAAGCCCCAGATCGTCATGTGTTCCATCGTCGCGTGCATGGTGAAGCTCCTATTCGATTAAAAACGGATGACTGCTTGATGACAGCTCAAGGCAATTTCAGCGCGCGGGTCACCTCGGCCCAGGGCACGAACTTGAAGTTCTGGGCTTGCTCGGGCATGCGCTTGCGCCCGTCCTGCACCACCAGCATGCCTTGGCCCCACGGCCCACCCAGGTTGACGGCGGTGGCCTCCAGGCCATCGGTTTCCGAGGCGCCATCGATGCCGGCGGCGGCGTTCAAGCCGACGCGAAAGGCACCGTGCACGGCGAACGGCGGTTCGGCGTCCAGCACCAGGTAGCTGTCATTGCCCTGGCTTGAGATCACCAGGTAATCCCGTGCCTGGCTCTGGTACAACGCCAGGCCCTCGACATCGGCATGCAATTGCGCGCCGACCTTGATCACGCTGGTCAGCGTGGCCGGTTGGTCGGCGCGGGCGTCCACCGCCCACACGCCGACGTCTTCCTCGCCGAGAAACAAGCGCTGGCGTTGATCGTCGGCCACGCAACCTTCCGGCTGGCTCTCGACCTTGAACTGGCGCACCAACTCGCCCTGCACACGCCCGGCCGGCGCGCTGAGGCGGTATTGCAGGAAGGTGCCGTCCTTGTCGTTGGCGATCGCATAAATCTCCCCGCTTGCGGGCTGGAACAGGCAGATGCCGTAAATCTCCTTGAGCGGCGTCGGCACTTCGCCGGCTTCGTGCAATTCGCCAGTCCGGCGGTCGATGCTGAACAGGCTCAGGCTGTTGTGATCGCGATTGCTGGCGACGGCGAGGTCGACGGTCTGCGCGCCCAGCTTGAAATTAGGGCGCACGTCGACGTTGTTCAGGCGCCCCACCGCCAGTTCCTGCAACAGCTTGCCGTCGAGGTCATAGGCCAGCAGGCCCTGTTTTTTATTGGTGCCCAGCACACGGCTTTTCGCGGGGGTATGGGGGTGAATCCAGATGGCCGGGTCATCCGCCGCATCGCCCTGGCGCGCCACCGGGTCGGTCTGGCGCAATGCGGTGACCTGCGGCAACACCGGCGCAACCGGCACCGGCATGGCCTGCCAATCGAGCTGGCCCTGATACAGCTGGCCGCTGTCGTCATCGCGCACCAACACCTGCCGGCCGTTGATCGCCAGTTGCTCGGGCTCTATGAGGCCCGGCAAGGTCAGGCTTGCGTGCTCGGCCCAACGCTCGCCGGCTTGCTGGAACAAATGCAATTGCGCGGCTTCCGGGTCCAGCGCCAGCACCCCACCCGGCACCAGCGCCATGGCGCCGGCTTCGCGTTTGGGGTTATCGAACAACGCCACAGGCGTGCGCTTCACCTCGGCTTCCGGGTGCGCCGGGTAGGCCCACCAGCCGACGTTTTCCTCGTTCACCACCAAGCGCTCGGCCGCATCATCCACCTGGCAGAACTGCGCCGAAGGCGGCAGCGGCAGGCCGCGTACGCGCTGCGCCCGGGCCAGCGGCGTCGACCCATTGCCCACCAGCCATTGCTCGCCCTTGCCTTCTTCGCCCACCAGAAATACGAACAGGTTGGCCGCCGAATCGCGGTACAGGCACAGGCCGCTCACCGCAAAGTCGCGGGTTGGCAGATACAGCGGCGTACCCCAGGTTCGGCCGGCGGCATCAAGCCCGATCAACATCGCCTGCTGGCGCTCGTTGTCGAGGCTGGCGACCAGCGATTGAGTGCCGGCGGCGCGGGTGTCGAGGCTGCTGAAACTGCCCTTGAATCGGGCCAGCTCGACGCCTTTTTCGTCAAGCAGCAGCAGACCGTCGCGGGTACTGGCGGCCAGGCGCTCGGTGCGATCAGGCAGGAAAGCCACGGCCTGGGCATTCAGGCCCGGCGCCCAAGGCGTAAGCGCCAGGTCGGCGGCGAACACCTGGCCGGACACGGCCATCAACAGCAACAGCTTGGAAATTCTCATGGACACACAAATCCCCTTGAAAGCACTGAATAACTAATGTGGGAGCGGGCTTGCCCTAATGCCAGTCAGTTAAGACAGAACCGGTCCCTGTGGCGAGGGAGCTTGCTCCCGCTGGACTGCGTAGCAGTCCCATTTTTGGGGCCGCTTCGCGCCCCAACGGGAGCAAGCTCCCTCGCCACAGG
>NZ_JASLAW010000040.1 GCF_030147005.1 Pseudomonas sp. | reverse complement strand
GCTTGCTCCCGTTGGGGCGCGAAGCGGCCCCAAAAATGGGACTGCTACGCAGTCCAGCGGGAGCAAGCTCCCTCGCCACAGTGACCGGTTCTGTCTTAACTGACTGGCATTAGGGCAAGCCCCCTCCCACATTTTGGTCGCGGGGCATCAGTTAGAGAAGCTTCGGCTCCTGGGCCGCCACAGGTTCAGGGCCGTGCCAAAGTTGCGTAGATACCTATGCCGCGATGAGGCCCTCTCGGTCACCGCCAACTTCCCCTGTAAACCCCGCATAAAGCCACTCTTTACGCCATCTTTACGCCCCGCGCCCCGCCTCGCTCTCGTTCCTTTACACCCCTCCTGCGGACAATTGCCCCACACGCGGCACTCGCCGTTAAACGGAGAAACTTCCATGAGCGTTCTGGACGGGGTGTCACTGCTATTGGCCGTGGCGCTGTTCATTTATCTGCTGGTTGCGCTGTTACGCGCGGATCGGAACTAGGAGCAGGCTATGCACAGTTATGACTATTGGCTGATCATCGCCTTCTTCGCCGTGGTACTGGTGCCGGCACCGTTTCTGGGGCGGTTCTATTACAAGGTGATGGAAGGCCAGCGTACCTGGCTCAGCCCGATACTGGGGCCGGTGGAAAACGCCTGTTATCGCCTGTCGGGCGTGGACGCCCAGCAGGAACAGAGCTGGCAGAAATACATGCTGGCGTTGCTCGCGTTCAACCTTGCGGGCTTCTTGCTGCTGTTCGCGATCCTGTTGTTTCAGGACTATCTCCCACTCAACCCGCAGAATTTGCCGGGCCAGGAATGGACGCTGGCCTTCAACACTGCGGTCAGTTTCATGACCAATACCAACTGGCAGAACTACAGCGGCGAAGCCTCCCTGAGCTACCTCAGCCAGATGGTCGGCCTGACCGTGCAGAACTTCGTCAGCGCCGCCACGGGCCTGGCAGTCCTGGTTGCGCTTTGCCGTGGGATCGGTCGCAAATCCACCAAGACCTTGGGTAACTTCTGGGTCGACATGACCCGCGCCACCCTCTACGGCATGCTGCCGTTATGCCTCGTGCTGGCGCTGTTCCTGGTATGGCAGGGAGTGCCGCAGACCTTCGCCCATTACGTTGATGCCGTGACGATGCAGGGCGTGGATCAAGTCATCCCCCTTGGCCCGGCAGCCAGCCAGATTGCGATCAAGCAATTGGGCACCAATGGCGGTGGCTTTTTTGGAGTGAACTCGGCGCATCCGTTCGAAGACCCGACAGCCTGGGCCAACCTCTTCGAAGTGGCGTCGATCATCCTGATCCCGGTGGCCCTGGTGTTCACCTTCGGCCACTACGTCAAAGACCTACGGCAGAGCCGGGCCATTCTTGCATGCATGCTGGCCTTGTTCCTGATTGGCGGCGCGACGTCGCTGTGGTCCGAATACCAGCCCAATCCGACCCTGAACAACCCGGCCGTGGAACGGACCGCGCCGCTGGAAGGCAAGGAAACGCGCTTCGGCACTACGGGCACCGTGCTGTGGTCGGTGACTACCACTGCAGCGTCCAACGGCTCGGTCAACGGCATGCAGGACAGCCTCAGCCCTCTGAGCGGGATGGTGGCGCTGGTCAACATGATGGTCGGCGAAGTGATCTTCGGCGGCGTCGGCGCGGGCATGTACGGCATGTTGCTCAACGTATTGATCGCGGTGTTCCTTGCCGGGCTGATGATCGGCCGCACCCCGGAATACCTGGGCAAGAAACTTCAGGCCAGGGAAGTGCAATTACTCGTGGTGACCTTGCTGGTGATGCCGGTGGGTGTGCTTGTGTTGGGTGCCATTGCCGCCAGCCTGCCGGGCCCGGCCGGTGCCATCAGCAACCCTGGCCCCCACGGCTTCAGCCAGTTGCTCTACGCCTACACCTCGGCCAGTGCCAACAACGGTTCGGCGTTCGGCGGTTTCAGCGGCAACACCGCGTTCCACAACCTGATGCTCGGCCTGGGCATGTTGATCGGCCGTTTCGGCTACATCCTCCCGGTATTGGCCCTGGCCGGTAGCCTGGCGATGAAGAAGACCGCACCGATCGGCCAGAACAGTTTCCCGACCCACGGCCCGTTGTTCGTGACCCTGCTGACCGTGACCATTTTGCTGGTGGGCGGCCTGACGTTCCTGCCGACACTGGCGCTGGGTCCTATCGCTGAACACCTAAGCATGGGCTTCTAAGTAGAAGGGATATGAAAATGAACATGTCTGTAAAAAATGCTGCCCCTGCGCGCACTCAGGAGCCCGCCAAAACCGCCATCGCTGCTCTGTGGCGTCCGGCATTGGTCCAGGCGTTCGTCAAGCTGGACCCACGCCAACTGCAGCGCTCTCCGGTCATGTTGGTGGTCGAGCTGACCGCCATCCTTACCACCGTGCTGTGTTTTGTGCCCGACGCCACCGTGCCGACCTTCGTGGCCGTGCAAATCGCTGTGTGGCTGTGGTTCACCGTGCTGTTCGCCAACTTCGCTGAAGCCTTGGCCGAAGGCCGTGGCAAGGCGCGCGCCGACAGTCTCAAGGCCGGCAGTGAAGGCCTGAGCGCACGTCGCAAGGAGGCCGACGGCAGCTTCAAGGTGGTACAGGCCACCAGCCTGCGCAAAGGCGATGTGGTACGCGTCGCGGCGGGCGAAATGATTCCTGGCGACGGCGAGGTGATCGAAGGTATCGCCGCCGTCAACGAAGCGGCGATCACCGGCGAGTCCGCCCCGGTGATTCGCGAGTCCGGCGGCGACCGCTCGGCCGTCACCGGCAACACACGGCTGGTGTCCGACTGGCTGCTGATCCGCATCACCGCCAACCCCGGCGAGTCGACCCTGGACCGCATGATCGCCCTGGTCGAAGGCGCCAAACGCCAGAAAACTCCCAATGAAGTCGCGCTGGACATCCTGCTAATCGGCCTCACCCTGATCTTCCTGCTGGTGGTGGTGACCCTGCAACCGTTCGCCCACTTCGCCAATGGCAGCTTGCCCCTGGTGTTTCTGGTCGCACTGCTGGTGACGCTGATTCCTACAACCATCGGCGGCTTGCTGTCGGCCATCGGCATTGCCGGCATGGATCGCCTGGTGCGTCTCAACGTGATCGCCAAGTCCGGTCGCGCGGTGGAAGCGGCAGGGGATGTGCACGTATTGCTGCTGGACAAGACCGGCACGATCACCTTCGGTAACCGTCGTTGCTCGGCAGTGGTTGCGGCGCCCGGCGTCAGCGGCCGGGAAGTGGCTGAAGGGGCGTTGTTCGCCTCCCTGGCGGATGACACTGCGGAAGGTAAATCCATCGTCGAATACCTGCGCGCCCTGCACCCTCAGGCAGAGCCGACGCCGGATGAACTGACCGCCGTACCCTTCAGCGCCGAAACCCGGTTGTCGGGTGTCGACTATCAGGGCCGCGTGTTCCGCAAGGGCGCGGTGGATTCGCTGCTGGCGTTTATCGGCCAGCAACGCGGCGATCTGCTGCCGGCGTTGTCGCGGGAAATCGACAAGATCGCCCAGAGTGGCGGCACGCCGTTACTGGTGTGCGCCGATGGCAGATTGCTTGGTGCGATCCATCTGAAAGATGTGGTCAAGCCCGGTATCCGCGAGCGTTTCGCCGAGTTGCGCAAACTCGGGATTCGTACGGTGATGGTCACCGGCGACAACCCGCTGACCGCCGCTGCGATTGCCGCTGAAGCGGGTGTGGATGACGTACTGGCTGAAGCCACGCCTGAGAAGAAACTCGCGCGTATCCGCCATGAACAGAACGATGGCCGCCTGGTCGCCATGTGCGGCGACGGCGCCAACGACGCGCCGGCACTGGCCCAGGCCGATGTCGGCATGGCGATGAACGATGGCACCCAGGCTGCGCGTGAAGCCGCCAACATGGTCGACCTCGACAGCGATCCGACCAAGCTGCTGGACGTGGTACAGATCGGCAAGGAGCTGCTGGTGACTCGGGGCGCGCTGACCACCTTTTCCATCGCCAACGATGTGGCCAAGTACTTCGCGATCCTGCCGGCGCTGTTTGCCTCGATTTATCCGCAATTGGGCGTGCTCAACGTCATGCACTTGCAGAGCCCGCAGAGCGCGATCCTTTCGGCCATCGTGTTCAACGCGCTGATCATCGTGGTGCTGATTCCCCTGGCCTTGCGCGGTGTGCGGGTGCAGGCCGCGAGTGCGGCGGCATTGTTGCGCCGCAACCTGCTGATCTACGGCCTGGGTGGGCTTCTGGTGCCATTTGTGGGCATCAAGGCGATCGACATGCTGCTGACGGCGCTGCACCTGGTGTAACCCTGCGGCTTTTGTGGCCCGATTTAGTGAGGATTTGACGATGACTAACATAATTCGCCCGGCCCTGAGCCTGCTGGTGCTCATGACCCTGATCACTGGCGTCGCCTATCCGCTGGTGGTGACCGGCGTCGCGCAAGTGGCCTTTGCGGACCAGGCCAACGGCAGTCTGGTGCGCGACGCCAGTGGCAAGGTGCGCGGCTCCAGCCTGATCGCCCAGGATTTCAGCGGTGACGGCTGGTTCCATCCACGTCCCTCGGCCGGGGCGTTCGCGACGGTCTCCAGCAGTGCCAGCAACCTGAGCCCGAGCAACCCGGCGCTGGCGACGCGTATCTTCGATGACGCAAATAAACAACGGGTGCCTGGCCAGGGGCCGGTACCGTTGGCCTCGTTGACGACTTCGGGCAGCGGGCTTGATCCACACTTGCCACCGCAGGCGATTGCCTATCAACTGGCGCGAGTGGCGGCAGCGCGGAATGTGCCGGTGTCGACCTTGCAGCGGTTGCTGGATGAACACATCGAACGCCCTTTGGTTGGGCCGCCTGTAGTCAACGTACTGGCACTGAACATGGCCCTGGAAAAACTCTGAGCCCCTGTGGGCGCGGGCTTGCTCGCGAACGCGCGGGCTCAGCCGACATATCCGTCGACTGACACAGCGTTTTCGCGAGCAAGCCCGCTCCTGCATTTGATCTCCATTGACCCTGATCACATACAAAGCTTAAGGATACTGCCCGCATGAGCGACTCCGGCCGCGCCGATGCCCTGCTAGCCGACTTGCCCCGCAACGGCCGTGGCCGGCTCAAAGTTTTCCTCGGCGCCGCGCCGGGCGTAGGCAAGACCTACGCCATGCTTCAGGCTGCCCATGCGCAACTGCGCCAGGGCGTGGGGCTGATCGCCGGCGTGGTCGAAACCCATGGCCGCGCCGAGACTGAAGCCTTGCTCAGCGGCCTGCCGCAACAACCGCTGTTGCGCAGCGAATACCGTGGCGTGATGCTTGAAGAAATGGACCTCGACGGCCTGCTCGCCGCCAAGCCCAAGCTGGTGCTGGTCGACGAACTGGCCCATAGCAATGCCCCCGGCAGCCGTCATGAAAAACGCTGGCAGGACATTCAGGAATTGCTCGCGGCCGGCATCAACGTGTTCACCACGGTTAACGTCCAGCACCTGGAAAGTCTCAATGACCAGGTGCGTGGCATCACCGGTGTGCAGGTGCGTGAAACCCTGCCGGACTGGGTGCTGCAGGAGGCCGACGAGCTGCTGCTGATCGACCTGCCGTCCCGCGAATTGCTGGAGCGCCTGCGCGACGGCAAGGTGTATGTGCCGGAACAGGCGCGTGCGGCCATTGATGCGTTTTTCACTCAGACCAACCTGATGGCCCTGCGCGAGCTGGCCATGCAGACCGCTGCCGCCCACGTCGACGACGATCTGGCCCAGGGTTACCGCCAACTCGGCCAAGCTGCGCCCGCGGTGCGTGGGCGTCTGCTGGTGGGGGTCGATGGTGACGCACACGCCGAACGTCTGGTGCGCCATGCCAGCCGGGTCGCGCAGCGTCGGCATTTGCCCTGGAGCCTGGTGCATATCGACAACGGCCGTGCGCGGGATGAACAGTCACGGCTGCGCCTGCAAAATGCCCAGCAACTGGCTGAACGCTTGGGCGGTGAGGTGGTGTTACTGCGGGCGGGCGAGGTGGCCAAGACGTTGATCGAGCATGCCGCCGAACGCCGCGCCAGTCTGGTACTGGTAGGGCAATCGCGCATGCGCTGGCGTCGACGGTTGTTCGGCGGCGGCCTCGCCGCACGTTTGCTGCGCACTGCGCGGGGCCTGGAAATCAACGTGCTCGACAGCGACGATATTCCTGCATCGCCGCGCTTGCCGGATGTGCGTGGGCTGCGGTGGTTCGACTACGCCCTGGCCGTGGTGGCGACCGTTGTCGCGGCCGGATTGGCCTGGGGTGTGTCCAGCGTATTGCCGTTGCCGAATATCTCGCTGGTGTTTCTCGCGGCGGTGCTGCTGGTGGCGGTGCGCAGCAGCCTGGGGCCTTCGCTGGTGTGTGCGGGGTTATCGTTCATGACCTACGACTTTCTGTTTATCCCGCCGAACTTCTCCTTCTCCATTCAGCGCGAAGAGGATGTCCTCACCCTGTTGTTCTTCCTGTTGATGGCGGCGCTTACCGGCAATCTGGCCGCGCGCCAACGTCGGCAGTTACAGGCGCTGCGCGATACTCAGGAAGAAACCAGCGAGCTGCTCGACCTGTCACGCAAGCTCACCGCCGCCACGGATCGCCAGGCGGTGATCAGTGCGGCGGCGCATCACTTGCAAGGCTGGAATGACCTGGATTTATGCCTGGTCAATCGCGATGGCCAGGGCGGTTGGACGATCGAGACCGGCGGCCCGCTGACCCTCACCGAGGCCGAACGTGCCGCCGCCGACTGGGCCTGGCAGCATGACCAACCGGCTGGCATGGGCACCGGCACCTTGCCTTTTGGACGCTGGTGGTGGTGGCCGTTGTCGGGTGAAGAAGGCCCGCTCGGTTTGCTGGGCGTCAGCGCGAAAGCCGGCATGGAACTGAGCGGCCAACGCCGTCGTCTGCTCACGGCCCTGAGCCAGCCGTTGGCCCAGGCGCTGGCCCGTGCGCAGCTGGCGCAGGAGTTGGAGTCCGCACGTTTGCACGGCGAAACCGAACAGCTGCGCAGCGCCTTGCTCGCCTCCGTATCCCACGATTTGCGCACGCCGCTGACCTCCATGCGCGGCAGTATCGACAGCCTGTTGGCGCTGGGGGAGGCGATCCCTTTGGAGGATCGTCGCGAATTGCTTGAAGGCACCCGCGATGAAGCCGAGCGCCTCGACCGTTATATCCAGAACCTGCTGGACATGACCCGCCTGGGGCACGGCGCGCTGAAGCTGGCGCGCGATTGGGTATCGCCGGGGGATATCGTCGGCAGCGCCCTTGGCCGATTGCGCGCGGTGCTGGCACCGTTGCAGGTGAACACCGATGTGCCGCCTGAGCTGCCGTTGCTTTACGTGCATGCGGCATTGATCGAGCAGGCCTTGGTCAATGTAATGGAAAACGCTGCGCGCTTTTCGCCGCCCCAGGGCCGTTTGCAGTTGAGCGCCGGTGTGGTGGATCACCAGTTGTTTTTTGCCGTGGCCGATGAAGGGCCAGGCATTCCGGAAGACGAACGCGCAAAGATCTTCGATATGTTCTACACCGCAGCGCGCGGTGATCGGGGCGGGCAGGGCACTGGCCTTGGACTGGCGATCTGCCAGGGAATGGTCGGCGCGCACGGTGGGCACATCAGCGTGGCCGACGGTATTGAAGGGCGGGGCACCTGTATTACCTTGTTTCTGCCGTTACACTCTCAACCGAGTTTGGACACTGACCTTTGAACCGTCGGCTTCTTGGGCGCACGCCCGTTGTGGCGAGGGAGCTTGCTCCCGCAGGGCTGCGCAGCAGCCCCAAAACCATCCGATCGAGATGCGTCAGGTGCACCCGCCTGACCTGTTTGGGGAGCGCTTCGCACTCCAGCGGGAGCAAGCTCCCTCGCCATAACAAGCTCGCTCCTACAATGGTTTGTTTTTAATGGATTTTGATTGGACACCATGAGCCAGACCGCGACGATTCTAGTCATTGATGACGAACCGCAGATCCGCAAATTCCTGCGCATCAGCCTGGCCTCCCAAGGCTATAAGGTGATTGAAGCCGGGACCGGCAATGAAGGCCTCGCCCAAGCGGCATTGAGCAAACCTGATTTGCTCGTGCTTGACCTGGGCTTGCCCGATATGGACGGCCAGCAAGTGCTGCGCGAGTTTCGTGAATGGTCGACGGTGCCGGTATTGGTGCTGTCGGTGCGGGCCAGCGAAGGGCAGAAGGTCGAAGCCCTCGACGGTGGCGCCAACGATTACGTGACCAAGCCCTTCGGCATCCAGGAGTTTCTCGCCCGCGTGCGTGCGCTGTTGCGTCAGGCACCGGCGGGGGAGGCTCAGGAGGCCGCTTTGAATTTCGGCCCGCTGACGGTGGACCTGGCCTACCGCCGCGTCCTGCTCGACGGCGCCGAAGTGGCACTGACGCGTAAAGAATACGCAGTGCTCGCGCAGTTGGCGCGGCATCCGGGGCGGGTGATTACCCAGCAACAATTGCTCAAGGATATCTGGGGGCCGACCCACACCGAAGACAGCCATTACCTGCGCATTGTGGTGGGCCATTTGCGCCAGAAGCTGGCGGATGACCCGACGCAGCCAAGGTTTATCGTGACCGAGGCGGGCGTGGGGTATCGGTTGCTGGATGCCTAGATTGTTAACGCCAACGCCCTATACCACATCGAACCTGTGGCGAGGGAGCTTGCTCCCGTGGGTGCCGGGCCGTCGACACTTGGCTGACGGCTGCCCCGCGTACTGAAATGTCAAAGCTGGCTCGCCTGCGAAGGGCGGCCCGACAGCCGACCAACATGTCATTCCCTTGCAGGAGCCGGGCTTGCCCTAATGCCAGTCAGTTAAGACAGAACCGGTCCCTGTGGCGAGGGAGCTTGCTCCCGCTGGACTGCGTAGCAGTCCCATTTTTGGGGCCGCTTCGCGCCCCAACGGGAGCAAGCTCCCTCGCCACAG
>NZ_JASLAW010000031.1 GCF_030147005.1 Pseudomonas sp. | reverse complement strand
TTGCTCCCGCTGGGCCGCGAAGCGACCCCAGAAAATGGGACTGCTGCGCAGTCCAGCGGGAGCAAGCTCCCTCGCCACGGTAAAGCGCTCCTCCTTAACTGACTGGCATTAGGGCAAGCCCCCTCTCACATTTGGCCTCATTTCAATTCCCTGCCTGCGTTTTGCCCCTCCATCACCCAGATCAATCTTGCTATCCACCCTCCATTCGCACACTTAGACTCAGGGCAATTCCTTAAAGGTAAGCCGCCATGTCCGAGACGCTGCTCAGTTCCCGCAATCTGGCTTTCGAGCTGTACGAAGTCCTCGATGCCGAGGGCCTGACCCAGCGCGAGCGGTTTGCCGAGCACAATCGCGAAACCTTCGATGCCGCTATCAGCACCGCGCGCAGCATCGCCGAAAAGTACTTCGCGCCCCACAACCGCAAGAACGACGAAAACGAACCGCGCTACGAAGACGGCAAGGCGATCCTGATCCCGGAAGTAAAGCCGGCCGTGGACGCGTTTCTCGAAGCGGGCTTCCTTAACGCCGCGCGCAGTTTCGAAGCCGGTGGCATGCAGTTGCCGACCTTGCTGTCCCAAGCCTGCTTTGCGCACTTTCAGTCGGCCAACGCCGCGTCCACGTCCTACCCGTTCCTGACCATGGGCGCCGCCAACCTGATTGAGAGCTTCGGTACCGAAGAGCAAAAACAGCGCTTCCTGCAACCGATGATCGACGGGCGTTTCTTCGGCACCATGGCCTTGACCGAGCCACACGCCGGCTCGTCCCTGTCGGATATTCGTACCCGCGCAGAGCCTGCGGCTGACGGCAGCTATCGCCTTAAGGGCAACAAAATCTTTATCTCCGGCGGCGACCATCCGCTGTCGGAAAACATCGTGCACATGGTGCTGGCCAAGCTGCCCGACGCACCGGCCGGGGTGAAGGGCATTTCGCTGTTTATCGTGCCCAAATTCCTGGTCAACGATGACGGGAGCCTGGGTGAGCGCAACGATGTATTGCTGGCCGGGCTGTTTCACAAGATGGGCTGGCGCGGCACCACGTCCACCGCGCTTAACTTCGGCGATAACGGCAACTGTGTCGGCTATCTGGTGGGCAAACCACACCAGGGCCTGAGCTGCATGTTCCAGATGATGAACGAAGCACGTATCGGCGTCGGCATGGGCGCGGTGATGCTCGGTTACGCGGGCTATCTCTATTCGCTGGAGTACGCCCGCGAACGTCCCCAAGGCCGCCTGCCGGACAGCAAAGACCCGAGCACCGCGCCGGTATCGATCATTCAGCACGCCGATATCAAGCGTATGTTGCTGACGCAAAAAGCCTATGTGGAAGGGGCCTTCGACCTTGGCCTGTACGCCGCACGCCTGTTCGACGACACCACCACCCTGCCAACCGAAACCGAACGCAAACAAGCCCACGAGCTGCTGGACTTGCTGACCCCCATCGTCAAATCCTGGCCGTCGGAGTTCTGCCTCAAGGCCAACGAACTGGCGATCCAGATTCTCGGCGGCCATGGCTATACCCGTGAATATCCGGTGGAACAGTACTACCGCGATAACCGCCTGAATCCGATTCACGAAGGCACTCACGGCATCCAGTCCCTGGATTTACTCGGGCGCAAATTGGCGCAGAACGGCGGCGCCGGGCTCAAGCAGTTGATTCGACTGATCGCCGAGACAGGCGCCCGAGCTGAGCAGTACCCATCGCTCAAAGCGTTAAGGGAACCGCTTGAGCAATTGGTTCAGCGCCTGCAAAGCGTCACCCTCGGCCTGCTGAGCGATCTCGCACAGGGCAAGGTCAACAGCAGCCTGGCGAACTCGGCGCTGTACCTGAAAGTGTTCGGGCACACGGTGATTGGCTGGCGCTGGCTGGAACAGGCGATTCGCGCCGAAGAAGGGCTGGCCAAAGGCAACGCGGCCGATGTGCCCTTTTATAAAGGCAAGCTCCAGGCCGCCCGCTACTTCCTGACCTGGGAAGTACCAAGCTGCCATCATGAACTGGCGATTCTGGAGGCACGCGACGATACATGCCTGGGGATGCAGGACGCGTGGTTTTGAGCCTTACGACCATTCGTCGGCATCAGTCGACACTTGCAGATGTTGACAGGTGCCCAGGAAATGCGAGTCGCCTAAGCTCGCCCTACCTGACTCGTAGTTCGGCAGTGTTTCAGGAGAACGGCAGATCGTTATCTGCACTCATCCAAACCTGGAGCACGGCTCATGAGCCATCAAAACCGAACAAAGGGTACCTATATCGGAAACGATCCCGCGGATATCTTTCTTTGTATTGGAGATAGTTGGACTGACGGGACCCTTTCGCTGACGATCACGCGCAAGCTATACATCACGTCTAAGTACGACATGAATTACGACATCCTCCTTGAAGGAGAAGATGCCAGACACCCAGAGAAGGGTGCCGTGCGTTTGATCAGAACCGGTGTAGCCAATAGCAATCAGAGCTATGCCCTACCGATTCCTGACAATTTGGATGCAGACACCCCTGAATTTTTTTTGACGATCAGGCCAGGGGATGAACATAAGGATCCAAACGGGAGTATGTGGAAAATTAACGGCAGGACCTTTAAGACGGATGCACAGGGCGTGCTGAAGATGGAACTTGGCCGTTAAAACCCTTAGCCACCGTGACCGGCCTGCCCTCACCCTGCACACCCGCCTGGCTGGCTCCGTTAATCCCCCTGGCCGATCGCCTTGGAAATCACCTCGACCGTGGCGCTGACTTGCTCTTGGTAACGGTCAAGTTCATGTTGGTGAGCCTGCTGCATTTCGATCTGCTCGGCGCACAGGTTCAGCGCGGCCAATACCAATAATTTGTCACCAATGAGGGTCGGGTACTTTTTCTTGGTCGTGGCCAGGGAGGCCTTGAGCATGGTCACGGCGTGCATCAGGGTTTGATCTTCCCCGGCCGGCGCTTTGATCGAGTAATCCTCTCCGAGAATCGAAACGACCCTTATCCCTTCATTCATGCGCTGACAGGCCCTGCGCTCACACGCTCAACCAGCGCCTGGATGCGCGCAGCGGTAGCGCCATGCTTTTCTTCCTGTTCCATCAGGTTCAGTTGCAGGCTGTCGTTTTCGTCCCTTGCGCGGGCCAGTTCCGCCTTGAGGGATTCGTTGCTGCCCAGCAGGTCTTGATTTTGCTGTACCAGGTCGCTGACCAGTTGTTCCAATTGGCTGAGGGATGCTTCTAACATTTTGATTTCTCGGGCTTTTTAAAAGGGCGGTGACGATAAAGAAAATTCACCTCGGATGCCAGGGTTATCCCCCGGCGCGCAGCCCGATTCTTAAGGGCCGGGCCGCGCTTTCGTGCCTTAGTGACTGCAATTACCCGATCTGGTTCCTGAATCCATCCAACCCATGGCCAGGCGCGACAAAAGCGCGCACCCCTTAAGACTTTAGTCGCATGGCCGATAAGCGATGCACACCCCGTCTCATGGCCGCATGGATCGCGCTCCCCCCAGGATTCCAGCATGTCTCTTCGTAATATGAATATCGCCCCGAGGGCCTTCCTCGGCTTCGCGTTTATCGGCGCCTTGATGTTGTTTCTCGGCGTGTTCGCGCTGAACCAGATGAGCAAGATCCGTGGAGCCACCGAAGACATCACCTTGTCCAGCGTGCCGAGCATTCGCGCCCTCGACGAATTCACCCAGCTGACCTTGCGCCTGCGCGTGTTGTCGTACCGCTTGCTCACCAACCGCGAGCCGGAGGTGCAGCAAAAAACCCTGGAAGCCTTCGACGTACGCAACCAGCAGATCCGCACCGCCCAGGGCGTGTATGAAAAGCTGATCGAGGGCGACGAAGAGCGCGCCACCTACAATGAATACGTGCGGTTGCTTGCTCAGTACCATCAGATCGAAGAGCGCATGAAGAGCCTGTCACGGGCCAACCAGGTCGACGAATTGCGCGCCCTGCTCAACACCGAGCTGCTGAGCAACTCCGAGCAGGTCAATGCGGTACTCAGCCGCCTGCTGGACATCAACAACACCATGGCCCTGGCCACCAACCAGCAAGCCGAAGACCAGTACGACCTGGCATTCAACATGGTAGTGGGCCTGCTGGTGATCGCCACCGCGCTGACCTTGCTGTTCGCCTGGCTGCTGACCCGCAGCATCACCGTGCCGATTTCCCAGGCCCTTGAAGCGGCGGAAGAAGTGGCCGAAGGCAACCTCACGCGCCCGATCAAAGTCGACGGTAACGATGAAGCCGGCCGCCTGCTTGCCGCCATGGCCAAGATGCAGGACAAACTGCGCGACACCCTGCAACGCATCGCCGGCTCGGCCACGCAACTGGCGTCGGCCGCCGAAGAACTCAACGCCGTCACCGACGAAAGCGCGCGCGGCCTGACCCAGCAGAACAACGAAATCGAACAAGCCGCCACCGCCGTCAACGAGATGACCAGCGCGGTCGAGGAAGTCGCGCGCAATGCCGTGAGCACCTCCGAAGCTTCGCGCAACGCCACCACCTCTGCCGGTGATGGGCGCGACCTGGTGCAGGAAACCGTCAGCGCCATCGAACGCATGAGCGGCGATGTGCAAGCCACCGCGACCTTGATCGGCGAGCTGGCCAATGAGTCCCGCGATATCGGCAAAGTGCTGGACGTGATCCGCGGCCTGGCCGACCAGACCAACCTGCTGGCCCTCAACGCGGCGATCGAAGCGGCGCGCGCCGGTGAGGCCGGGCGTGGTTTTGCCGTGGTGGCGGATGAAGTGCGGGCGCTGGCCCATCGCACCCAACAGTCCACCAGCGAGATCGAGCGCATGATCGGCAGCATCCAGACCGGCACCGAGCATGCGGTGGATTCGATGCGCAACAGCACCGAGCGCGCCGAATCGACGCTGAACATCGCCAAGGGCGCTGGGATGTCGCTGGATACCATCAATACCGCGATTGTCGAGATCAACGAGCGCAACCTGGTGATCGCCAGCGCGGCGGAAGAACAGGCGCAAGTTGCCCGGGAAGTCGACCGTAATCTGGTGAATATCCGTGACCTGTCGGTGCAATCGGCGACAGGCGCCAGCCAGACCAGCGCAGCCAGCAGCGAGCTGTCGCGCCTGGCCGTGGATTTGAACGGAATGGTGGGCCGCTTCCGTCTCTGACTGACTGCACCGATTTGAAATGTGGGACGAGGCTTGCCCTAATGCCAGTCAGTTAAGGAGGAGCGCTTTACCGTGGCGAGGGGGCTTGCTCCCGCTGGACTGCGCCGCAGTGCCATTTTATTGGGTGGCGTCGCGGCCCAGCGGGAGCAAGCTCCCTCGCCACAGGCCGACGGTTGCCTGCTCTAGCGCTTAACTGACTGGCATTGAGGCTTGCCCCCTCCCACATTTGGAGCTGGGCGGAAACCTTCACGATGGGATTCCCCCCACAAAAGCTTTTTGACAGCACAGCAATTCAACAGGTTAGAATCCCTGGCACGTAGACTGCATGGTCAGTTTGCGCCCTGTCTTCCCTGCTCCGGAGTACTGCCTTTGAATGCGACAACCATCAACAGCCTGTTCTTGATCGGCGCGTTGCTGGTGAGTGCGAGCATTCTGGTGAGTTCTCTTTCGTCGCGCCTGGGCATTCCGATCCTGGTGATCATCCTGGCCGTGGGCATGCTCGCCGGTGTCGATGGCGGCGGCATCATCTTCGATAATTACCCGACCGCCTATCTGGTGGGCAACCTGGCGCTGGCCGTTATCCTGCTCGACGGCGGTTTGCGCACGCGGGTGGCGAGTTTCCGGGTGGCACTCTGGCCCGCGTTGTCCCTGGCCACGGTGGGGGTGTTGATTACCACCGGCCTCACCGGCATGGCCGCGGCCTGGCTGTTCGACCTCAATATCGTCCAGGGCCTGCTGATAGGCGCCATTGTCGGCTCCACGGATGCCGCGGCGGTGTTCTCGCTGCTGGGCGGCAAGGGCCTGAACGAACGGGTCAGCGCCAGCCTGGAAATCGAATCCGGCAGTAACGACCCAATGGCGGTGTTCCTGACCGTGACCCTGATCGACATGCTCGCCAGCGGCCAGACCGGCCTGCACTGGAGCCTGCTGACCCACCTGATCCGCGAATTCGGCATTGGCGGCCTGGTTGGCCTGGGCGGCGGCTGGCTGATGTTGCAGATGGTCAACCGCATCAACCTGGCCAACGGGCTGTACCCGATCCTGGTGATCGCCGGCGGCCTGTTCGTCTTCGCCCTGACCAACGCCTTGCACGGCAGCGGCTTTCTCGCCGTGTACCTGTGCGGCCTGGTGATCGGCAACCGCCCGGTGCGCAGCCGGCATGGCATCCTGCATATGCTCGACGGCATGGCCTGGCTGGCGCAGATCGGCATGTTCCTGGTGCTGGGCCTGCTGGTCACGCCCCATGACTTGCTGCCGATTGCCCTGCCCGCCCTGGGCCTGGCGCTGTGGATGATCCTGTTTGCGCGGCCGCTGTCGGTAATGGTCGGCTTGCTGCCGTTCAAGGCGTTCCACGGGCGCGAAAAAGCCTTTATCGCCTGGGTCGGCCTGCGCGGTGCGGTGCCGATCATCCTCGCGGTGTTCCCGCTGATGGCCGGCCTGCCCCATGCCCAGCTGTACTTCAACCTGGCGTTCTTTATCGTGCTGGTTTCGCTGCTGGTGCAGGGCACCAGCCTGCCGTGGGTGGCCAAGTTGCTGAAAGTCACAGTACCGCCGGACCCGGCGCCGATTTCCCGCGCCGCCCTGGAAGTGCATGTCACCAGCGAGTGGGAGCTGTTCGTCTACCGCCTCGGCGCGGAGAAATGGTGCATCGGCGCCGCCCTGCGTGAGTTGAAAATGCCTGAGGGCACGCGGATCGCGGCGCTGTTTCGTGGCCAGCAACTGCTCCATCCGTCGGGTAGTACGGTGCTGGAAGTCGGCGATTTGCTCTGCGTCATCGGCCATGAACACAACCTGCCGGCCCTGGGCAAGCTGTTCAGCCAGGCGCCGCAACGTGGCCTCGACCTGCGCTTTTTCGGCGACTTCGTCCTCGAAGGAGACGCCCAGCTGGGCGCGGTTTCGGCGCTGTACGGGCTCAAGCTGGAGGGTATCGACCCGGACATGCCGCTGAGCCGCTTCATCACCCAAAAGGTCGGCGGCGCGCCGGTGGTGGGCGACCAGGTGGAATGGAACAACACCATCTGGACCGTCGCGGTCATGAACGGGAACAAGATTGGCAAAGTCGGCGTCAGATTCCCCGAAGGAAGTCGCCCGGGCCCCGGGCTCTTCCTCTAAACTGCGGGGCGATAACGCCCCGATTCTTCACCTTGCTCGACCGGTCTCTATGCCAACCCTGCGCACTTTTCTCGCCACTGCCCTGCTGGGCCTGACTCTTTGTGTCGGCACCGTTCACGCGGCCGACCCGCCCAGCGCCGACGCTATCCAGCAAACCCTGGACAAACTGCCCGACCGCAAGCTGCCCGACGCCGACATGAAGGCGTTGCAGGGCATCCTGCAACAGACCCTGACGTACCTGGCCAACAAGCAGGATTACGAGCAGCGCCTGGCCGATCTCAAGCGCCAGCTCGAAGATGCGCCGCGCCAGACGGTCGACAACCAGCGCGAGCTGACCCGGCTCAAGGGCACCAAGATCGTGCCCGTGGCCCAACGCTACGCCAACCTGCCGGTGCCGCAGCTTGAGCAATTGCTGGTGCAGCGCAGTACCCAGCAAGGCGACCTGCAAAAAGAGCTGGCCGAGGCCAACAGCCTGACCATCGCCGCCCAAACCCGGCCCGAGCGCGCCCAGACCGAAATCAGCAGCAGCCAGACGCGCATCCAGCAAATCAATTCGACCCTCAAGTCCGGCAAAGACAACGGCAAAGCCCTCAACGCCGACCAGCGCAACCAGCTCAACGCCGAACTCGCCGCCTTGAACGCGCTGATCCCCCTGCGCCGCCAGGAACTGGCCGGCAACAGCCAGCTGCAAGATTTGGGCAACAGCCAGCACGACCTGATCCAGGAAAAAACCGCGCGCCTGGAGCAGGAAATCCAGGACCTGCAAACCCTGATCAACCAGAAGCGCCTGGCCCAGTCCCAGCAGACGGTGACCCAACAGTCCATCGAAGCGCAGAAAGCCGGCGGCAGCAGCCTGCTGGCCACGGAAAGCGCGGCCAACCTGAAGCTCTCCGACTACCTGCTCAAAAGCACCGACCGGCTCAACGACCTGACCCAGAAAAACCTGCAGACCAAGCAGCAACTGGACACCGTCACCCAAAGCGATTCGGCGCTGGACGAGCAGATCAACGTGCTCAAAGGCAGCCTGCTGCTGTCCAAAATTCTCTACAAACAGAAACAGGCCCTGCCACGCCTGACCGTCGACCGTGACCTGGCCGACGACATCGCCAACATTCGCCTGTACCAGTTCGAGGTCAACCAGCAGCGTGAACTGATCAGCTCCCCCAGTGCTTACGTGGATAACCTGCTGGCCAACCAGCCGCCGGACGATGTCACCCCGCAATTGCGCCGCACCTTGCTGGAGCTGGCGATCACCCGCAGCGACCTGCTGGAGCGCCTGAGCCGTGAATTGAGCGCACTGCTCAACGAATCCATCACCCTGCAACTGAACCAGAAACAACTGCTCAGCACCGCCACCACTCTGCGCGCCACGCTCGATGAGCAGATGTTCTGGATTCCGAGCAACAAGCCGCTGGACACCGAGTGGCTGGAAACCGTACCGGCGCACCTGAGCAAGCAAGTCACCACCCTGCCCTGGGCCTCCAGCGTCAGCGAACTGTATGACGGCCTGACCCAGCGCCCGTGGCTGTTCCTGCCGCTGCTGCTGTTGCTCGGCGCGCTGCTGTGGCGGCGCAAGGCGCTGTATCAGCGCCTCAACAAAGTTCACCTGGACATCGGTCACTTCAAGCGCGACAGCCAGTGGCACACGCCGCAGGCAATCCTGATCAATATCCTGCTGGCGATGCCGGTGTCCCTGGGCCTGGCGCTGTGCGGCTATGCGTTGCAGATCGACGCCCGTGGGCAAAACGCCAACCTGGGCTCGGCGCTGCTGCAGATCGCCCAGGCGTGGCTGGTGTTCTACACCGCTTACCGCATCCTGGCGCCCGGCGGCGTGGCCGAGCTGCACTTTCGCTGGGAAAAGCCCCAGGTCGAATTCCTGCAGGGCTGGGTACGCAAGCTCGGGCTGGTGGTACTGGCGCTGGTGGCCGTGGTTGCCATCGCCGAGCACCAACCGGCGGCGCTCGCCGAAGACGTGCTGGGCATCGCCGTGGTCCTCACCTGCTACGCCTTGATGGCGTGGCTGCTAAGTCGCCTGCTGCTGAACAGCCCCACCCATGAAAAAGCCTCGCTGTTTCGCAAGACGATCGGGCTGGTCTTCACCGCCCTGCCCGTCGCATTGTTCATTGCCGTGTGCTTTGGCTACTACTACACCGCCCTGAAACTCAGCGACCGCTTGATCAACACCCTGTACCTGCTGATGTTCTGGCTGGTAATCGAAGCCACCTTCGTGCGCTGGCTGAGCGTTGCCGCCCGGCGTCTGGCTTATGCCCGCGCCCTGGCCAAACGCCAGGCCGCCAAGGACGCCGGTGACGGCGAAGCGGTGCTTGAAGAGCCGACCCTGGACATCGAAAAGGTCAACGAACAATCCTTGCGCCTGATCCGCCTGGCCTTGCTCGGCGGCTTTATCGCAGCCCTGTACTGGGTATGGTCGGACCTGATATCGGTATTTTCCTACCTCGATAACGTCACGCTGTACGAATACACCAGCGGCACCGGCTCGAATATCAGCATGGTGCCGATCAGCATCGGCGACATGCTCGGCGCGCTGATCATCATCGGTATCACCTTCGCTCTGGCACGCAACCTGCCCGGTTTGCTGGAAGTGCTGGTGCTGTCCAAACTGGAACTCGCGCAAGGCAGCGCGTATGCCACCACGACGCTGCTGTCCTATGTGATCGCCGGCGTAGGTTTCGTCTCGACCTTGTCCACCCTGGGCGTGAGCTGGGACAAGCTGCAATGGTTGGTGGCCGCGCTGTCGGTTGGCCTGGGTTTCGGCATGCAGGAAATCTTCGCCAACTTCATCTCCGGCATCATGATCCTGTTCGAACGCCCCGTGCGCATCGGCGACACCATCACCATCGGCAACCTGTCGGGCACGGTGAGCAAGATCCGCATTCGCGCCACCACCATCACCGATTTCGACAACAAGGACATCATTGTCCCGAACAAAACCTTCATTACCGGGCAACTGATCAACTGGTCGTTGACCGACACCATCACTCGCGTCACCTTGAAACTGGGCGTGGACTACGGCTCCGACCTGGATCTGGTGAAGGAATTGTTACTCAAGGCCGCCAAGGAAAACCCACGGGTGCTCAAAGAGCCCGAGCCCCATGTGTATTTCCTCAACTTCGGCGAAAGCACCCTCGACCACGAGCTGCGCATGCATGTGCGCGACCTGGGCGACCGCAACCCGGTGCTGGACGAGGTGAACCGCTTTATCAACCGTGAGTTCAAGAAACAGCACATCAACATCTCGTTCAGGCAGATGGAAATCTACCTGAAAAACATGCAGGGCCAGGAATACAAGCTGGTGCCGGCCGAGGATGAGCGCAAGACCATCGTCGCGCCCGAGCAGGATGCCCCCGAGCCGCCCGCCGGAAAGGTTGAAGATGCGCCTGAACCACCGCCGAGCAAACTCGACTAACGAACTTACCCCCAGCAAAAAGCTGGGGCGTCCTGCTGGAGATGCGCGGTGAAAGCCCTCGACGAACTGACCTTCGACAACCGCTTCGCACGCCTGGGCGATGCGTTCTCAACCCACGTTTTGCCCGAGCCCCTCGATGAGCCGCGCCTGGTGGTGGCGAGCGACGCCGCCATGGCCCTGCTCGACCTCGACCCTACCGTGGCCGAAACACCCCTGTTCGCCGAGCTGTTCGGTGGCCACAAGCTGTGGGCCGAAGCGCAGCCGCGGGCGATGGTCTATTCCGGGCACCAGTTCGGCGGCTACTCACCGCAACTGGGTGATGGCCGTGGGTTGCTGCTGGGCGAGGTCTACAACGACGCCGGCGAACATTGGGACCTGCACCTCAAGGGCGCCGGCATGACGCCCTACTCACGCATGGGCGATGGGCGCGCAGTATTGCGCTCCTCGATCCGTGAGTTCCTCGCGTCCGAAGCGCTTCATGCATTGGGCATCCCCACCAGCCGCGCCTTGTGCGTGATCGGCTCCAGTACGCCGGTGTGGCGTGAGAAGCAGGAACGCGGCGCGATGGTGTTGCGCCTGGCGCCCAGCCATATCCGCTTCGGGCATTTCGAGTATTTCTACTACACCAAAAAGCCCGAGCAGCAGGCCGAACTGGCTGAACACGTATTGAATGTGCACTACCCGCAATGCCGCGAACAGCCTGAACCCTATCTTGCGATGTTCCGCGAAATCGTCGAGCGCAACGCCGAAATGATCGCCAAGTGGCAGGCGTATGGCTTCTGCCACGGCGTGATGAACACCGACAACATGTCGATCCTGGGCATCACCTTCGACTTTGGGCCATTTGCGTTTCTGGATGATTTCGACGCGCACTTCATCTGCAACCATTCCGACCACGAAGGGCGTTATTCCTTCAGCAATCAAGTGCCGATTGGGCAATGGAACCTCAGCGCCCTGGCGCAGGCGCTCACGCCATTTATCAGCGTTGACGCACTGAAAGAAGCCCTGGGCCTGTACCTGCCGCTGTACCAGGCGCACTACCTGGACCTGATGCGCCGCCGATTGGGGCTGACTACCGCCGAAGAGGATGACCAGAAGCTGGTCGAGCAACTGCTCAAGCTGATGCAGAACAGCGGCGTGGACTACACGCTGTTCTTCCGACGGCTGGGCGATGAACCGGCTACGGTGGCCGTGACCCGGTTGCGTGATGACTTTGTCGACATGGCCGGGTTTGATGCCTGGGCCGAGCGGTACACCGCCCGTGTCGCCCGGGATGGTGACTACAGCGAAGAACAGCGCCGTGAGCGGATGCACGCCGTGAACCCGCTGTACATTCTGCGCAATTACCTCGCGCAAAACGCCATCGCCGCCGCCGAAGCGGGGGACTACAGCGAAGTACGGCGACTGCATCAGGTACTGAACAAGCCGTTTGAGGAACAAGCCGGGATGGAGCAATACGCGCAGCGGCCGCCGGATTGGGGCAAGCATTTGGAGATTAGTTGTTCGTCGTAAAAAGGCTCGCGGTATTCACGACTAGATGAACATGCTCACCGGCACGTTGAAAAAATCCGCCAGCCAACGAATCTGTCGTTCAGCTGGCGTTTCCACCCACGATTTCCGAGACCACCGATTCGGCACCCACACCCGGCAAATCACTCTGGGTCAGGCCATGCTCCTGCATCATTGATCGCAATACATCGACACCGCTTGCCTCACGTATTGGCCAATGCGCCAAGTCATAGGCCTCGACCCAATCACCGATGATATCGACCACGCCCATCGACGGGTGAGCTTCGTGCTCCCCCTACGATATCCAGCAATTCGTCGAGCGCCTCTACCAGCACATCATAGTCAGCCTCGGTTTTCGGCTTACGCAACAGAGGCGACATGAATCGCCAATGTTCGACTACCTGCTCGATCAATACACTCATTTTCGGTTACTCCTTCCATTTACCTGGTCGTATTCCCGGTGGTCCAGAACATGCCGGATATAAAGGCGTTGCATTTGGTAGCACACAACCGCAATGAGTCGTAGCTTGTTGCCAGCGATGTTGAAAACGTGTAACCCACCTACCTTATCCACTGCGGGAAACACCGATTTCAACGCCGCGCAATTTTCAGGATTTTAGAACTTTGATTTCCGATACCGCTCGTCCAGAGCACTGGCTGGATAAGGCCAAGTTACTTGGCATTTCGGATTTGTTTTGCACTGATAACTCCCAAGCAACATCCCTATCGCATTTTGCTATGACGTTTAAACCCGAACAGCGACTATCGTAATTTGCTATAGCCAAGAACGGACCAATGGTGCTCTTTCGAGCCGTCAC
>NZ_JASLAW010000023.1 GCF_030147005.1 Pseudomonas sp. | reverse complement strand
CACTGGCTGAATGACCGCATTGGCGAGCAAGCCCGCCCCCACATTTTGAGCTGCGGTGTTACCTGTAAAACACGCGATAACCTATCTGCCCCACCGCTTCATTGATCAACTGCCCGCTCTGCCACACCGCCTTGACCTCCGGCATCCAGCCACCCAGCGGCCGGCCGTGATCGACGCCCAGAAACCCTACCGGCCCCGGCACCACGGTGAAGCCGGCCTTCTCAAAGCTCCACACCGAACGCGGCATGTGCCAGGCCTGAGTCACCACCACCACGCGCTTGATGCCTTGAGGCAACAGAATCTCGGCGCTCATCTGCGCATTTTCCCAGGTGGTGCGGCTGCGCTCTTCTTTCCAGCGCACGGTGACGCCGAAGTCATCCTGCATCGATACGGCCATCAACGCTGCCTCGCTGGGCGGCGTGCCGTAGTGCAGGCCTCCGGTGGTCAGCACCGGCAACCCGGATGCCTTGGCCAGACGCGCCGCGTAACGCTCACGCTCCAAACCAATGCCGGTGGGCTGGTCGGTGCCCCACGCCGCATCCCCACGCTCACGTCCAGAACCCAACACCACAATCGCATCGGCGCGCTGGGCCAGGCTTGCCCACTCTTCGCGAGGCAAAGCAGGTTCAGTCTCCAGCGCACGGGCGCCCCACTGCACCATCACCGGCAGGCTGATCAGCCACATCCCACCCAATCCCAAGGCAAAGCAACACCCCGCCAGGCGCGGACGACTGCGGCGAAACCACCAGGCAAGCGCCAGCAACAGCAAGAAAATACCGGGCGGCAGCAACAATTGTTTGATGAAATAACGAAAAGGCATCGGGCATCTCCACAGATGCCCGAAGCCTAGATGCAACGGGGTTCAGCAACAATCCTTACAATCACATTTTGCAAAAGTTAACCGGTAACGCGGGGTCACTTGTACCGTGCGGACCGAGGATTTTCTGGGCCGCGACCAGCCGTCAGGTCTTTCAGCCAAATCACCTTGGCCGAACCGGACGGCTCGTGGGCCGGCGGGGAAGCCTGCCCAGCAGAAGTGCGTTGGTGATGCAATTCCAGATAACGCTTGATCAGTTCAAGCTCTGCCTGGCTTAAGCCTCGCAACTCCAGCTCCTGAGGCCGTTCACCACGCAATCGGCCTGCGGTTCTTGCGGCATCCAATGCCCGACCCAAACGGTCGATCAATCCTTCATATAACTGCGGTTTCGTCAAAGTTCGCTGCGATTCAGCCATCCCCTCACCTCATTGAAGAAATACTTGCTCCCCAATAAACAGCGTAGCCCCCGTGGCTGCGCCTGCCCGGTGCCGCGACAGACGGCCTGGCCGGCGCAATCAGGGTTTCCCTCGATAGAGTGGGGTCATGTATGCTACGGCGCTTCCTGTAACTCCACTTCCCGCAGGGTTTGGGCACGGACGCGCCGCTTTCTGGTGTCGATCAACCTGAACGTTGCACCGAAGAGGATTAGGCCACCCCTATTCAGTTCAAAAGTAGCCATGCACGAACAATATCAGCCCCGTGAAATAGAAAATGCCGCACAAACCTTCTGGGACGAGCAGAAGTCTTTTGAAGTCAGCGAACAGCCAGGCAAGGAGACGTTCTATTGCCTGTCGATGTTCCCTTACCCCAGCGGCAAGCTACACATGGGGCACGTGCGTAACTACACCATCGGCGACGTGATTTCCCGCTACCAGCGCATGCTCGGCAAGAACGTCCTGCAACCTATGGGTTGGGACGCTTTCGGCATGCCGGCGGAAAACGCCGCGATGAAAAACAACGTGGCGCCCGCCAAGTGGACCTACGAAAACATCGCCTACATGAAGACCCAGCTGCGCAGCCTGGGGCTGGCGGTGGACTGGTCCCGCGAAGTGACCACCTGCAAGCCGGACTACTATCGCTGGGAACAATGGCTGTTCACTCGCCTGTTCGAAAAAGGCGTGATCTACAAAAAGAGCGGCACTGTGAACTGGGACCCGGTCGACCAGACCGTTCTGGCCAACGAGCAGGTCATCGATGGTCGCGGCTGGCGCTCCGGCGCGCTGATCGAAAAGCGCGAAATCCCGATGTATTACTTCAAGATCACCGCCTACGCGGACGAGCTTTTGTCGAGCCTCGACGATTTGCCGGGCTGGCCTGAACAGGTCAAGACCATGCAGCGCAACTGGATCGGCAAATCCAAGGGCATGGAAGTGCAGTTCCCGTACAACGTCGATTCCATCGGCCAGGCAGGCGCACTCAAGGTCTTCACCACCCGTCCAGACACCCTGATGGGCGCGACTTACGTCGCCGTGGCCGCCGAACACCCGCTGGCCACCCAGGCCGCACAAAACAACCCTGAGCTGCAGGCGTTCATCGCCGAATGCAAAGGCGGCAGCGTGGCCGAAGCCGACGTCGCCACCCAGGAGAAAAAAGGCCTGCCGACCGGATTGTTCGTCGAACACCCGCTGACGGGTGAGAAACTGCCGGTATGGGTCGCCAACTATGTGCTGATGCACTACGGGGATGGCGCCGTAATGGCAGTGCCGGCCCACGACGAGCGTGACTTCGAATTCGCCACCAAATATGACCTGCCGATCAAGTCCGTGGTGCGCACCAGCGCGGGCGACACCAGCCCGGCGCCGTGGCAGGACGCCTACGGCGAGCACGGTGAGCTGATCAACTCCGGCGAGTTCGACGGCCTGGACTTCCAGGGCGCGTTCGACGCGATCGAAGTCGCGCTGATCAAGAAAAACCTCGGTGCCTCGCGCACCCAGTTCCGCCTGCGTGACTGGGGCATCAGCCGCCAGCGCTACTGGGGCTGCCCGATCCCGATCATCCACTGCGAAAACTGTGGCGACGTGCCAGTTCCGGAAGACCAACTGCCGGTCGTCCTGCCGGAAGACGTGGTACCGGATGGCGCCGGTTCGCCACTGGCGCGCATGCCCGAGTTCTACGAATGCAGTTGCCCGAAATGCGGCCAGCCTGCCAAGCGTGAAACCGACACCATGGACACCTTCGTCGAGTCCTCGTGGTACTACGCCCGTTACGCGTCGCCCCACTATGAAGGCGGCCTGGTAGAAAAATCCGCCGCCGACCACTGGCTGCCGGTGGACCAGTACATCGGCGGTATCGAACACGCCATCCTGCACCTGCTGTACGCGCGCTTCTTCCACAAGCTGATGCGTGACGAAGGCCTGGTAAGCTCCGACGAGCCGTTCAAGAACCTGCTGACCCAAGGCATGGTGATCGCCGATACCTACTATCGCCGAGAAGCCAATGGCGCCTACACCTGGTTCAACCCGGCTGACGTCGAGCTCGAACGTGACAGCAAAGCCAAGGTCATCAGCGCCAAGCTGAAATCCGACGGCCTGCCGGTGGAAATCGGCGGCACCGAGAAGATGGCCAAGTCGAAGAACAACGGCGTCGACCCACAGTCGATGATCGACCAGTTCGGTGCCGACACCTGCCGCCTGTTCATGATGTTCGCCTCGCCGCCCGACATGAGCGCCGAATGGTCCGACTCCGGCGTCGAAGGCTCGCACCGCTTCCTCAAGCGCGTCTGGCGCCTGGCCCATGCCCACGTCAGCCAGGGCTTGCCGGGCAAGCTCGACGTCGCGGCATTGAATGACGAGCAGAAAGCCATTCGTCGCAGCACCCACCTGGCCATCCGCCAGGCCAGCCAGGATGTAGGGCAGAACCACAAGTTCAACACCGCCATCGCCCAGGTGATGACGCTGATGAACGTGCTGGAAAAAGCCCCGCAGGCCACGGAACAGGATCGCGCGCTGATCCAGGAAGGCCTGGAAACGGTTACCCTGCTGCTGGCTCCGATCACGCCGCACATCAGCCACCAATTGTGGAACAGCCTGGGCCACAGCGGTGCCGTCATCGATGCCCGCTGGCCGGTGCAGGATGACAGCGCGCTGGTGCAGGACACGCTGCAACTGGTGATTCAGGTCAATGGTAAATTGCGCGGCCAGATCGACATGCCGGCCAGCGCCAGCCGTGAAGAAGTCGAAGCGGCTGCACGCTGCAACGAGAACGTGCTGCGCTTTACCGAAGGCCTGACGATCCGCAAAGTGATCGTCGTGCCCGGAAAACTGGTCAATATCGTCGCCAGCTAAATCGATCGGGCGCAGGGCTTGAGCCCTGCGCCGAACTAAACCTTCAGGGCCTCGATAAGGCCCGCCTGGTTTCAAGGGGAGCAACAACATGATCAAACGCAATCTGCTGGTAATGGGCCTGGCCGTTCTGTTGAGCGCTTGCGGCTTCCAGCTGCGCGGCACCGGCACCAACGAACTGTCGCTCAAGGAACTCGACCTCAGCGCGCGTAACGCCTACGGCGAAACCGTGACACAACTGCGCCAGACCCTGGAAAACAGCGGCGTGCGCGTCTATACCGGGGCCACTTACAAGCTGAACCTGGTCAATGAGCAAGAAACCCAGCGCAACATCAGCTACGCCAGTGCCGGCCGTGCGTCGGACGTCGAGTTGATTACAGTCGTCAATTTCGAAGTACAGGGCCGCGATCACTTGCCGCTGATGGGCGACAAGATCCAGGTACAGAAAGTGGTGAGCCACGACGGCAACAACCTGGTGGGCTCGGACTCGGAAACCATTCAGGTACGCAAGGAAATGCGTCGTGAGCTGGTCCAGCGCATGATGACTCGCCTGCAGATGCTGACCCCGGAAAAACTCGCGGAGTTGCAGCAAATCGCCGACAACAAGGCCAAGGCTGATGCCGACGCCCTGAAGGCCGCGCAAGAGTATGAAGACAACACGCCGAAACAGTCGCCTGTTGAAGTTCCTGTCGAGTAAGCCAAACGGGGCGCTTGCGGCGCCCCGTTCACCCTGCCTATGAAACTCGCCCCCGCCCAACTCGCCAAACACCTGCAAGGTGGCCTCGCGCCTGTCTATATCGTCAGCGGCGATGACCCGTTGCTCTGCCAGGAAGCGGCCGATGCCATTCGCACGGCGGCGCGCCAGCAAGGTTTCGATGAACGCCAGGTATTCAGTGCCGACGCCAGTTTCGACTGGGGGACGTTGCTGCAAGCCGGCGCGAGCATGTCGTTGTTTGCCGAAAAACGCTTGTTGGAGCTGCGCCTGCCCTCGGGCAAGCCGGGCGACAAAGGCGCGGCAGCGTTGATGGAATATTGCGCGCGCCCTGCTGAAGACACGGTGTTGCTGGTCAGCCTGCCCAAGCTCGACGGCAGTGCGCAGAAAACCAAATGGGGCAAGGCACTGGTGGAAGGCCCACAGACCCAGTTCATTCAGATCTGGCCAGTGGACAGCAGCCAGCTGCCACAGTGGATTCGCCAACGCCTGTCACAGTCCGGACTGTCAGCCACGCAAGACGCCGTCGAGCTGATCGCCGCCAGGGTCGAAGGCAACCTGCTTGCCGCCGCCCAGGAGATCGAAAAGCTCAAGCTGATGGCGGAAGATGGGCAGATCACCGTCGAAACCGTGCAGGGTGCGGTGGCCGACAGTGCGCGTTTTGACGTATTCGGGCTGGTGGACGCGATTCTCAACGGTGAGCCCGCCCACGCCCTGCGCATGCTCGAAGGGCTACGCGGCGAGGGTGTGGAGCCGCCGGTGATTCTCTGGGCCCTGGCCCGGGAACTGCGGGTACTGGCCAACATTGCCCTGCAATACAGCCAGGGCACGCCGCTGGACAAATGCTTCAGCCAAGCCCGACCGCCGGTGTGGGACAAGCGCAAACCCCTGATGAGCAAAGCCCTGCAACGGCACTCGGCGCAACGCTGGGCGCAACTGTTGCTTGAAGCGCAGCGCATCGATGCACAGATCAAGGGCCAGGCGGCCGGTTCGCCGTGGATGAGCCTGAGCCGATTGTCACTGTTGATGGCTGGCCAGCGTCTCACGTTGCCCGCCGAATAAGCCTGCTTTCAAAAGCACCCTGGTTCTCACACATTCAGGACGAGGGCATCCGTAAGCTGTGAGTCGACTGCACGGCCGCCACGGGAGCAAGCTCCCTCGCCACAGGTTCAGCGCCGCCTCTGGGGCCCCCTCCCACATATCGACTGCGTACCTTTCTTACAGATCGCAGGGCTTTACAGCGGCTCAAGTTCGGTAGATTATTTTCGCCGCTCCACCCATCCAACGAGAGACCCGACCATGAGCAAAAAGCCATCCAAGCATGGCCCGAACAAGGCCAAATCCATCATCGCCCAGCCACTGTTCCGCAGCCGTCAGGAACGCGCCGGCAAGGGCAAAGGCAGCTACCGCCGCGAAGCCTTCCAGCCTAATAGCTGGGAGGCTTCTTACTTTCTGGTTGCCTGAAGGCAAGCGCCCCTCTGGCATGATAAGGTCTGTACTTGATTTGTAACCCCCTGGACCTGTGCATGCCCTCTAGTCTTTCCCGTCGTTGGCACCTTCGCCAATTGATCGCTGCCTCCAGCCTCATTCTGCTTGTCGCCTGCGCGGAAAAACCCACCGCCGCGGACGCTCAACCCCTGCCCACGCTCAAGACTGCACCGGCCGTCGCGCCTGCCGTCGTTGCGCCGTTGGCGGTGGACAACCTGAACATCCAGCCGACTCAGACCTTTGCCGAATGGCAGGCCGGTTTTCGTGCGCAGGCCCTGCAAGCCGGGATCACGGCCGAAGTTTTCGATAACGCCTTCGCCGGCGTCAGCCCGGACATGGCAGTGATCCGTGCCGACCGCAGCCAGCCGGAATTTTCCAGGCCGGTGTGGGAATACATCGATGGCGCGCTGTCGCCGCTGCGCGTGCGTAATGGCCAGGCTTTGCTGGTCAAGTACGCCGATATCCTGCAGAGCATCGAAGAGCGTTATGGCGTTGATCGCCAGGCACTGGTCTCGGTGTGGGGCATGGAAAGCAACTTCGGCCAGTTCCAGGGCAATAACTCGGTGATCCGCTCCCTCGCGACCCTGGCCTATGAAGGCCGCCGCCCGGCATTCGCACAGGCGCAACTGCTGGCGGCGCTGCAGATTATCCAGCATGGCGATATACCAGCCGATCAGATGAAAGGCTCCTGGGCCGGCGCGATGGGCCAGACTCAATTCATCCCCACCACCTACAACACCCATGCTGTGGACTTCGACGGCGACGGTCGCCGCGATATCTGGAACAGCCCGGCTGATGCCCTTGCGTCTACCGCTCACTACCTGCAAAGCTCCGGTTGGCAGAAAGGCCAGCCGTGGGGAGTCGAGGTGCAACCACTGCCATCGGGCTTCGACTATTCCCTGGCCGATGGCGGCACGCGCAAGACCGTCGCCGAATGGCTGCAACTGGGCATCCAGCTGCCGCCCGGCGCGAGCCTGCCGGCCAACGTCGACCAACTCTCCGCCGCCCTGCTGCTGCCGGCCGGCTACCGTGGGCCGGCGTTCCTGGTACTGGATAACTTCCGGGCGATCCTGAAGTACAACAACTCGTCGTCCTATGCGCTGGCCGTTGGCCTGCTGTCGGAGCGCTTTGGTGGTGGTGGCATGATTCGCGGGAGCTGGCCGAAAGATGAGCTGCCGCTGAGCCGCTCGCAACGTATCGACCTGCAGACGGCGCTCAGCGCCAAGGGCTACGACGCGGGCAATGCCGACGGGATCATTGGCGCCAACACGCGCAAGGCGATTCGTGCGGCGCAGCAAGCGCTGGGCTGGCCGGCGGATGGGTATCCGACGGTGAAGCTGTTGGAGTCGCTGCAGAACTGATAGATCGCTGTAAGGCGACCATCGCATTCGCGAGCAAGCCCGCTCCCCCAGTTGACTGCATTCCAGGCTTGGAACTCGGTCAACTGGGGGAGCGGGCTTGCGCGCGAATGCGGCCTGCCAGGCGAAGCCTATTTAAAGACTACATCCTGCTCCAACACCACCTGTTGTTCCCCCGCATCCAACCGCACCAAAGCGCCCATCGGCAACGTCAGGTTCGGATCGCAATGCCCACTGCGCCAGCCGCACAACACCGGAATGCACAGCGGTTCGAAGGTCTGTTTCAACAGTCTTTCAAGTGCCACCTGATCCACACCGGCCACGTCCCCCACCAATACCCCGGCAACCTGGTCGAGTTTGCCCGCCAGGCGCAGGTGCGTCAGCAAGCGGTCGATGCGATACAGCGGCTCGTTGACGTCTTCGATAAACAGGATGATGCCTTCAGCATCAATCTCGTAAGCGGTGCCCATCACCGCCGCGATCATCGAGAGGTTGCCGCCCAACAAGCGCCCGCAGGCGATGCCAGGCTCGATGGTGGTCAATGGGTACGCCACCGGGTGCGTCAGCAGGCTGCCGGCGCCGAGCTGGCCTCGCAGCAGGCTGAACAACGATGATTCGGTGGGCTGTTGCTTGCCGCCGAGCACGTCCGCATTGAGCATAGGCCCGTGGAAGGTAACAAAGCCCGCGTAGCGGTTGATCGCCAGGTGCAGGGCGGTGATGTCGCTGTAGCCAACGAACGGCTTGGGATTGGCGCGCAACAGGTCGAAGTCCAGTGCGCCGAGCAGGCGTGGCGTGCCGTAGCCGCCGCGCAGGCAGAGGATAGCGTCGATTTCGGGGTCGGCGAAGGCGGCGTGAAGGTCGTTGAGGCGCACCTGATCGCTGCCGGCCAGATAGCCGTCGTGCTCGTACACACCTGGGAAAATTCGCAGTTCGTAGCCTCGGGCGCGCATCCATTGCCCGGCCTTTTCAACGTCCAGCGCGGCAGGCCCGGCGGGGGCGATCAGGCCGATGGTGCCTTCAAGGCGCAATGCAGGTACGGCGTCGCTCGGTCGAATAGTCATCCATGTTCTCCCTTATCTGTAACGCGAAACCCAATGTGGGAGCGGGCTTGCTCGCGAAGATAGCGTGCCAGTCAATGATTCGCTGACTTATACATCGTCTTCGCCAGCAAGCCCGCTCCCACAAAAGCCCGCCCCCACAGTAAATCTGCGGTACGGTTTTACGAAACCAGGCTCGCCTTGACCAGCTTGGCCTGCTCATCGGCATGGTACGAAGACCGTACAAGCGGGCCGGACGCGACGTTCTTGAAGCCCATCTTGTAACCTTCCTCGGCGAACCAGGCGAAGGTATCCGGGTGCACGAAACGCTGCACCGGCAAGTGGCTGCGGGACGGTTGCAGGTACTGGCCCAGGGTCAGCATGTCGATGCCGTGCTCGCGCATGCGCTTCATGACTTCGATAACTTCTTCATCGGTTTCGCCCAGGCCCAGCATCAAGCCGGATTTGGTCGGAATGTGCGGCATCATCTGCTTGAACTTTTGCAGCAGGGTCAGCGACCACTGGTAATCCGAACCCGGGCGCGCGGCCTTGTACAGGCGCGGCACGGTTTCCAGGTTGTGGTTGAACACATCCGGCGGCTCGGCGGCGGTGATTTCCAGCGCCACATCCATGCGGCCACGGTAGTCGGGCACCAGGGTTTCAAGCATTACGTTCGGCGACAGTTTGCGAATTTCGCGGATGCAGTCAGCGAAGTGCTGAGCACCGCCGTCACGCAAGTCGTCACGGTCTACCGACGTGATCACCACATATTTGAGTTTCAAGTCGGCGATGGCGATGGCCAGGCTTTCCGGCTCGTTGACGTCCAGCGGTTTCGGACGGCCGTGGCCCACGTCGCAGAACGGGCAACGACGGGTGCAGATGTCGCCCATGATCATGAAAGTGGCGGTGCCGCCGGAGAAGCATTCGCCCAGGTTCGGGCAAGAGGCTTCTTCGCACACACTGTGCAACTTGTGTTTGCGCAGCAGCGCCTTGATACGGTCGACTTCCGGCGAAACCGGGATGCGCACGCGAATCCAGTCAGGCTTCTTCGGCAGTTCGGTGGTCGGAATGATCTTCACCGGGATGCGTGCAACCTTCTCGGCGCCACGCAGCTTGACGCCGGCTTCCACCTTGGCACGCGGGGCCGGGGCTGGACGCTCGGTGATGTCCAGCGTCGGGATCATGGTTTGCACAACATCAGTAGTCATATCAATCGATTCCGCCCGTCAGGGTCGTCTGCTCAGCATAGTCGAGGTGCTTGACGAGCTGCGCGCGCAGCCGGGCACTTACCTCGGCAAATTCAATCGATCCTGTGTGATCGCACAGCTGGGTCATCGCCAGCCCTGCATAGCCACAGGGATTAATCCGTCGAAACGGCTCCATGTCCATGTCCAC
>NZ_JASLAW010000020.1 GCF_030147005.1 Pseudomonas sp. | reverse complement strand
GGTTCTCCTTACTGGCCACAGGTTCAGTGCCGCGATGAGGCCAGTACGGTTCTCCTTACTGGCCACAGGTTCAGTGTCCCGATGAGGCCAGTACGGTTCTCCTTACTGGCCACAGGTTCAGTGCCGCGATGAGGCCAGTATGGTCCTCCTTACTCCGGCCAATGCCAGGCCGGCGCATCCAGAATCCCCTGGCCAACGATCCGGGTTTCGCCCATCACCTTCTCCAGCACAATCGAATTGCACGCCTCATCCTGCTGCAACGCCGCGATCAAGCGGCTGGCATGGGACACCACCCACACCTGGCAATGCTTTGAAGCTTCGATAATCAAGCGCGCCAATGCGGGCAAAAGGTCCGGATGCAGGCTGGTTTCCGGCTCGTTCAGCACCATCATGGTCGGTGGCCGTGGCGTCAGCAGCGCGGCGATCAGCAGCAAGTAGCGCAAGGTGCCGTCCGACAATTCCGCCGCCGACAAAGGGCGCAGCAAGCCTTCCTGGTAAAACTCGACTGCAAAGCGCCCGCCCTGCAAGGGTTGGATGCTCAAGCGCGCGCCCGGGAATGCATCGCTCACGGCGTGCTGCAAGGCCTCGGTGTCGCCCACTTCGCGAATCGTCTGCAACGCTGCGGCCAGGTCCCGACCGTCGTGATGCAGCACCGGCGTGCGCGTGCCTAATTGGGGTTGGCGTACCGGCGCATCCGCATCGCTGCGAAAGTGATCATAAAAGCGCCAGCCACGGATGCTTTCGCGCAGCAGCAACACTTCCGGCGAGCCGCGCAAGTTACCCACCTGATCGAACAGGCTGTGATAGTTGGGCGTGTGTTGGGCCAGTACATCCCAGGCGCGGCCGTCACGCGCCCGCACCATCGGCCCGGAACGTTGAACCAGCAGGCTGGCCGGGCGGTAGAGGGGGCCGGCCCAGATACATTCCTTTTTGATTTCCGGGTCCAGTGTGAATGCGCTGCCGGGAACCGGGATGGGCATGCCCAGGGAAATGGCGTAACTGAAATCCTCCCCGGCAAAGCCCAGGCGCAAGCGTTTGACACCTTGGGCCACGACCGGCTCTACCGGCACTTCACCGTTGTGCATGCGCCGGCTGACGTTCTCCGGCCCGGCCCAGAACGTCGAGTCCAGCCCGCCTTCCCGGGCCAGGGCATTGATTACCCCGCCCTGGGCGGTTTCCGCCAGCAGGCGCAGGGCGCGATACAGGTTGGACTTGCCACTGCCGTTGGGGCCTGTGACCAGGTTCAGTCGGTCCAGGGGCACCACCAATTTGTTGATCGAGCGGTAATTGGCCACCGCGAGGGTCTTGAGCATGGCAATGAGTCGGTATGGGAACCATTGAAGTATGGGATCCTGCATCCGAATAAGGAACCCTGAACTAAGCTCACAGTCGCATGCACACTGGCACGTCGGCATCAGCAAAAGGAGCCTGCATGGGCGGTCGAATTTCGTCATTTTTACTTGGATTTGGCTTACTGACGCTGCTCGTCGGCTGTGGCCAGGAAAAGTCCGAGCCCAAAGCCCATTCCAGGGTATTCGTGCAAACCGTGCAGCCGGCGGATTTCGCCGCAGCGGTCACGCTGACGGGGGATATTCAGGCGCGCGTGCAAACCGATTTGTCCTTTCGCGTGGGTGGCAAGATCATTCAGCGCATGGTCGACGTCGGAGACCGGGTGACGGCCAGGCAAGTGCTGGCCAAGCTCGACCCCAAGGACCTGCAGACCAACGTCGACTCCGCCCAGGCCCAGGTCGTGGCCGAGCAGGCGCGTGTCAAGCAGACGGCCGCCGCGTTCGTGCGCCAGGAAAAACTCTTGCCCAAAGGCTACACCAGCCGCAGCGAATACGATGCCGCCCAAGCCGCGCTGCGCAGCAGCCAGAGCGCCCTCGCCGCCGCCCAGGCGCAGTTGGCCAGCGCCCGTGAACAACTTGGCTACACCGCGCTGGTCGCCGACGCGCCGGGCATTATCACGGCGCGCCAGGCTGAAGTCGGCCAGGTCGTACAAGCCACCGTGCCCATCTTCAGCCTGGCCCGCGATGGCGAGCGCGACGCGGTGTTCAACGTTTACGAATCGCTGCTGGTGGAGCCGCCGTCGGACGCGCCGATTACCGTCAGCCTGCTGGACAACCCGAGCATCAAGGCCGTGGGCAAAGTTCGCCAAGTCACCCCTGCCGTGGCCGCCAATACCGGTACCGTGCAAGTGAAGATCGCCCTGCAAAGCCTGCCCAAAGGCATGGAGCTGGGCTCGGTGGTGAGCGCCACCGCCAATGGCCCGGCCAAGGCCAGCATCGAGTTGCCGTGGTCGGCCTTGACCAAGGACCTCAGCGAACCCGCCGTGTGGCTGGTGGACGGCGACGGCAAGGCGCAGCTGCACAAGGTCACGGTAGCGCGTTACCTCACCGGCAAAGTGATTATCGGCGACGGCCTCAAAGGCGGCGAAAAAGTCGTGGTGGCCGGTGGGCAATTGCTGCACCCCGGCATGCTTGTCGAAATCGCTCAGCAAGGAGAGCAGCCATGAGGCAACTGTCGGTTATCGTCGCCGCCAGCCTCTTGCTGATGGCCTGCTCCAAGGAAGAGGCGCCGCCCGAACCGGTGCGCCCGGTGCTGTCCATGGAAGTGAAGGCCGAAGACCAGGAAAACCTCGGTCGCTTTGCCGGCACCATCCAGGCCCGCTACGAAAGTAACCTGGGTTTCCGCGTACCTGGCCGTATCGCGCGTCGCGTTGTGGACGTGGGCGCGGAGGTGGAGAAGGGCGCCTTGCTCGCCGTCCTCGACCCCACCGACCAGCAAAACCAATTGCGCGCCGCCCAGGGCGACCTGGCGCGCGTGCAGGCACAGTTCATCAATGCCCAGGCCAATGCCCGCCGCCAACAGGAGCTGTTCAACCGTGGTGTCGGCGCCCAGGCTCAGCTCGACATGGCCCAGACGGACCTGAAAACCACCCAGGCGACCCTTGACCAGGCCCGCGCCTCGGTCAATCAAGCCAAAGACCAGCTCAACTACGCCGAACTGCGCACCGACCACGCCGGCATCGTGACCGCCTGGAATGCCGAGGCCGGCCAGGTGGTCAGCGCCGGTCAGCAAGTGGTCACCCTGGCCCGGCCGGACATCAAGGAAGCGGTGATCGACCTGCCCGCCGGCCTTGCCGAGCGCCTGCCCGCGGATGTGGTGTTCCTGGTGGCCGGGCAACTGGACCCCAGCGTGCATACCACCGCCATCGTGCGCGAGATCGAGCCCCAGGCCCAAAGTGCCACGCGCACCCGGCGTGCGCGCTTGAGCCTGACTGAAACCCCCGCCGCCTTCCGCCTCGGCACCGCCATCAGCGTGACCTTGAGCAGCGCCATCGCGCCGCGTATCGAGCTGCCGTTGAGCGCCTTGCAGGAAGTCGACGGCAAGACCCGCATCTGGCTGCTCGACACCCAGAGCCAGACGGTGCAACCGCGTGACGTCACGGTCGTCAGCCGGGATGCCGACCGCGCCGTGCTCAACGGCAGCGTCAAACCCGGCGAGCGTATCGTCACCGCCGGTGTGAACAGCCTGAAACCCGGGCAAAAAGTCAAAATCGACGAGGACAGCCCGCGATGAAAGGACGCTTCAATTTATCCGACTGGGCCCTCAAGCATCAGTCCTTCGTGTGGTACCTGATGTTCGTCGCGCTGCTGATGGGCGTGTTCTCGTACATGAACCTGGGCCGTGAAGAAGACCCCTCGTTCACCATCAAGACCATGGTGATCCAGACCCGCTGGCCGGGTGCGACCCAGGAAGAAACCCTCAAGCAGGTCACCGACCGCATCGAGAAAAAACTCGAAGAACTCGACTCCCTTGATTACGTGAAAAGCTACACCCGGCCGGGCGAGTCCACGGTGTTCGTGTTCCTCAAGGACACCACCAGCGCCAAGGCCATTCCGGAGATCTGGTACCAGGTTCGCAAGAAGATCGACGATATTCGCGGCACCTTCCCCCAAGGCTTGCAAGGGCCGTCATTCAACGATGAATTCGGTGACGTGTTCGGCTCGGTGTATGCCTTTACCGGCGATGGCCTGTCGATGCGCCAGCTGCGCGACTACGTGGAGCAGGTGCGCGCCGAGATCCGCTCGGTGCCGGGGCTGGGCAAGGTCGAGATGATCGGCCAGCAGGACGAAGTGATTTACCTGAATTTCTCCACGCGCAAACTGGCGGCCCTGGGCATTGACCAGCGCCAGGTCGTACAAAGCCTGCAATCGCAGAACGCGGTAACGCCCGCCGGGGTGATCGAGGCCGGGCCGGAGCGGATTTCCGTGCGCACCTCGGGGCAGTTCGCCTCGGAGAAGGACCTGGCCAACGTCAACCTGCGCCTCAATGACCGTTTCTATCGCTTGGCCGACATTGCCGACATCAGCCGTGGCTACGTCGACCCGGCGCGGCCGATGTTCCGTTTCAACGGCAAGCCGGCGATCGGCTTGGCGATTGCGATGCAGAAGGGCGGCAATATTCAGTCGTTCGGCAAGGCGCTGCACGGGCGCATGGACGAGCTGACCGCCGACCTGCCGGTGGGCGTCGGCGTGCACAAAGTTTCCGACCAGGCCGAAGTGGTGGAAGAGGCCGTTGGTGGCTTTACCAGTGCGTTGTTCGAAGCGGTGATCATCGTGCTGGTGGTGAGCTTTATCAGCCTGGGCATGCGTGCCGGGCTGGTGGTGGCGTGCTCGATTCCGTTGGTGCTGGCGCTGGTGTTCGTGTTCATGGAATACAGCGGCATCACCATGCAGCGGGTGTCGTTGGGCGCCTTGATCATCGCCCTCGGCCTGTTGGTGGACGATGCGATGATTACCGTGGAGATGATGATCACACGCCTGGAAAAAGGCGAAACCAAGGAGCAGGCCGCGACCTACGCCTACACCTCCACGGCGTTCCCGATGCTCACCGGCACGCTGGTGACGGTGGCCGGTTTCGTGCCGATCGGGCTCAACGCGAGTTCGGCGGGCGAGTACACCTTCACGCTGTTCGCGGTGATCGCCGTGGCGATGTTGGTGTCGTGGGTGGTCGCGGTGCTGTTCGCGCCGGTGATCGGCGTGCATATCCTCAGCGCCAAGGTGAAGCCGCACGACGCCGAACCGGGGCGCATCGGCCGCGCCTTCAATGGCGGCATGCTCTGGGCGATGCGTAACCGCTGGTGGGCCATCGGCATCACCGTGGGGTTGTTCGCGGCCTCGGTGTTTTCCATGCAGTTCGTGCAGAACCAGTTCTTCCCGTCGTCGGATCGCCCGGAGATCCTGGTGGACCTGAACCTGCCGCAGAACGCCTCGATCAATGAAACGCGCAAAACCGTCGACCGCCTTGAAGCCATCATCAAGGATGACCCGGACATCGCTCGCTGGAGTACCTACATCGGCCAGGGTGCGATCCGTTTCTACCTGCCGCTGGACCAGCAACTGGAGAACCCGTACTACGCGCAGTTGGTGATTGTCAGCAAGGGCCTGGAAGAGCGCGGCGAACTGATCGCGCGGCTGCAGAAGCGCCTGCGCGATGATTTCGTCGGCATCGGCAGTTTCGTGCAGCCGCTGGAAATGGGCCCGCCGGTGGGGCGCCCGATCCAGTACCGCGTGTCCGGCAAAGACACCGACCAGGTGCGCAAGCACGCCATCGAACTGGCGACCTTGCTCGACCAGAACACCCACCTGGGCGAGATCATTTACGACTGGAACGAACCGGGCAAAGTCTTGCGTGTCGACATCGCCCAGGACAAGGCGCGGCAACTGGGGCTGTCGTCGGAAGACGTGGCGCAGTTGATGAACAGCGTGGTCAGCGGCGCCTCGGTGACCCAGGTGCACGACGATATTTACCTGATCAACGTGGTCGGCCGCGCCGAAGACGCCGAGCGCGGTACGCCGGAAACCTTGCAGAACCTGCAGATCGTCACGCCCAACGGCACCTCGATTCCGTTGCTGGCCTTCGCTACCGTGCGCTATGAGTTGGAGCAGCCGCTGGTGTGGCGACGCGACCGCAAGCCGACGATCACCATCAAGGCTGCGGTGCGCGACGAGATGCAGCCGACCGACCTGGTCAAGCAGCTGGCGCCGACTATCCAGAAGTTCAGCGAGGGCCTGCCGGTGGGTTACAAAGTCGCCACCGGCGGTACCGTGGAAGAAAGCGGCAAGGCCCAGGGCCCGATTGCCAGCGTGGTGCCGTTGATGCTGTTCCTGATGGCCACTTTCCTGATGATCCAGCTGCACAGCGTGCAGAAGATGTTCCTGGTGGCGAGCGTCGCGCCCCTGGGGCTGATCGGCGTGGTGCTGGCGCTGATTCCCACGGGCACGCCCATGGGCTTTGTGGCGATTCTGGGCATCCTGGCATTGATCGGCATCATCATCCGCAACTCGGTGATTCTGGTGACGCAGATTCATGAGTATGAAGTGGCCGGCTACACGCCCTGGGATGCGGTGGTGGAAGCGACCGAGCATCGGCGCAGGCCGATTCTGCTCACCGCTGCGGCAGCGAGCCTGGGCATGATCCCGATTGCGCGGGAAGTGTTCTGGGGGCCGATGGCCTACGCGATGATCGGCGGGATCATCATCGCCACCTTGCTGACGTTACTGTTTTTGCCGGCGCTCTATGTGGCCTGGTACAAAATCCGCGAACCCAAGCAGGAAGATCAGCAGCAACGCGGTTAAACAATGTGGGAGCGGGCTTGCTCGCGAAGGCGGTGGGTCAGTCAGGATGAGTCGGCTGACCCTCCGCTTTCGCGAGCAAGCCCTAATGCCGGTCAGTTAAGCGCTAAAGCAGAAAAGCCTGCGACCTGTGGCGAGGGAGCTTGCTCCCGTTGGGGCGCGAAGCGGCCCCAAAAATGGGACTGCTACGCAGTCCAGCGGGAGCAAGCTCCCTCGCCACAGGGACCGGTTCTGTCTTAACTGACTGGCATTAGAGCAAGC
>NZ_JASLAW010000219.1 GCF_030147005.1 Pseudomonas sp. | reverse complement strand
CTGACCTTCATCCAACACCATGCTGGCGGCCTTAAGCTTGAACTCACTCGAATAAGATTTACGCATATCCAAACACCTCAAATTTGGGCGCTATCATAGCGCCCGAATGAAGTGTCCAAAATCATTAGGCCAGTTCAGACTGCCTCCCAATGCATCCGCTGTTTGCTTACGTCACCGATGAAGTTTCCTGAACCACGATTTGATCTACCATAAACGTGGCAGCGGTCCCGACCGAGAGTGAAAGACGTGCACTGAGATTTTGCAGGGGGGGTGCGGCGGGTGTAGTGAACACATGGGTTACCTGTGCCCAGTTTCGGTTCGGATCCACCCACCTGGACACGCTCATCCCACCCCAGCTCCATCGGTTCGATGGTGAGCGCCGGCATTCTGACCGGGTTACCCACCACCTCAATCATGATGCTGGCTGATTCCCCAAGAGTCTGACCCGTACTGGTGAGCCACGTATAGGAAGCATTGAACGACCCGCCTACGATCTCAAAGATGATTCCAGCGGGAACCGGTGTGATTGTCTCGCCGCTATTTGGGTCGTCTACATCATCCAGGACGAAGGTTTTTCTTGAACCATCCTCCAGGGTGGCCATCAGGGTCACCCTGACACGGTGGGGAGGGTCAGGGTTTGGAGGCAGTACAACATCCGGACGTGCTTTCACACTGAAAAACGATCCGTGTTCTTTATCAAAATCTACCTGCGGGGTCACAATGCCGTTCACCAGGAACTCGGGTGCATCGCGTAGGCCCGGGTCCAGTTCACTGCGCAGGTGATACGGTTTGGAAAACTGGTACTTTTGTCCACCCGAGATATTTTCTACAAAATCGATTACTCGATAGCGGATAGTGACCTGACCTTTGAGGCTGCCTTGCTCGATCTTCGCCTTAGGAATATGCACTTTGACTTCACCGGCATCAACGTCTGCCTGGGTCACCCGCTGTGGTGTTATTTCAATGCCGTCCCATTGCAGTTCAATCAGGTCATTCCTGCGCATGTGCAGGTAAGTATGGATGACGCACCACAGACCACCCGATATGTTTCCCGGTTTGATAACACTGTCTTCCGGAAAGCCTTCAATGTGCATGGTCAGTCCATCATGCCATCCGGGCAGTCCGGGTTCAGGGTCTTTACTGACACCGCCTGGACGGGTGATCTTAATGTAGATTAATTGCCCTGGTGATTCACTCGTGGTGCCAGCGCCTGTGCGCTCAACACGCCCATACAAAAAGACTTCGCCTTCAGGGACCTCGTGTGCCGGTATATGCAGGGGATACTGATCCAGTTCGGTCGACGAAACCGCATCATGCGCCAACGGAAGATGATCCCTGTTGGTGTACACGTAGTAGTCGTCGAAGAGCTTCAAGGTGGTCCAGCGATCGAACACCATTGTAAGATTAGGTACCACTTGTCGAATGCCTAGCCCGTAGGCGTAGGGCTCATCGGTAAACTTGCCCATGTCTACGTGGGAAAACTTTGAGAACGGTTCGTCGAGAATATCGTCGATCTTTTGCTCATCCAAAGGCAACGGTGTTTTTTTTTCAGAACGATTAGCTGGATAAGTGGGCATGAACAGCACTCCTTTCTATGAGGCGTATGCGTGCGAAGCATGGCGTATAGGCCAGAGTAATAAAGCGCCAAGCAAGAAAAGGTGTCTAGCTGTCAGAATTGACAGTGACGACAAGTGGTCGCCTGACTACATCAGGACTACTGCAGCCAGTGCCATATAGCGCACGCTCTTGGCCAGACCAACCAATAGCAAAAACCGCCACAAAGGCTCACGCATCACCCCGGCCACCAGGGTCAGCGGATCACCGATGATCGGCAGCCAACTGAGCAACAACGTCCAATGCCCCCAGCGCGCGTAACGCCTGCGGGCTTTGTCCAGTTGCCTGGCATTCACCGGAAACCAGCGCCGCGCCTTGAAGCGTTCTACCGAGCGGCCGAGCAGCCAATTGACCACCGACCCCAGTACGTTGCCCAGGGTGGCAACGGCCAGCAACAGCCACAGGTTGTAATGCCCGTTGAGCAGCAGGCCGACCAGCACGGCTTCCGATTGCAGGGGCAATAACGTCGCGGCGCCGAATGCCGCGAAGAACAGTGCCAGGTAACCCGTCAGCACCGGTCAGTGAGCCGGATACTCGGCCACCACCACATCCTTGCCGTCGCGGGTCAGGCCGATAACCTGATAGGCCTCGCTACGCCCCTCTACTTCCATGCCCGGCGAACCCAAAGGCATACCGGGTGCCGCGAGGCCCAGCAGGTCGTCACGCTTGCGCAAGGCCACTACCTGCTCGGCGGGTACATGGCCTTCGATGAACTTGCCGTCGATCACCGCGGTGTGGCACGAGCCAAGGCGCGGAGCTACTCCCAGGCGCTGTTTGACTGCGCTCATGTCGGCTTCAACGTGATCGTTGACCTTGAAGCCGTTGCTCTCCAGGTGACTGATCCACTTTTTGCAGCAACCGCAATTGGCGTCGCGGTGCACGTCGATGGGAATCAGGACGGCGGCCTGGGCCAGGGTAGTGCTGAACAGGGCGCAGAGCAGGGCCAGTCGCAGTGGGTTTTTCATCGTGGGGGTCTCACTGAAAATGCGGCAATAAATCGCGCATTCTCCCTGCTTTTTGCAGTGGGGCGCCGGTGTAGTGTTTCTAAATTATACGAAGCTGGGGGTTTCCAGCCGCTGCTTGAGCTGGTCCAGCGCAAGGGCGGACAGCTCGATCATGCTTTTATGAAGGGCCGCCAGTTGCAACTCGGTCTCATAAGTCAGTACGCGCTTGAATAACGTGCCGCCTTGCTGAGCTTGCAGGAAATAATGGGTAGCGCCGTCGAGAGCCAGCGAAGTGAACGCAGTACGGAATTCACTGGGGCAGCGAGCTATTTGCACGCGGTAGCTCATGGGCACGCGTATGCCCAGCAGGTCGATTATTTCAGTAAACCGCGTACCAACCGGCAGTGAACCGCGGGTGCCGGTGTCCACGCCAAGGGAGGTGGAGTGCCATTCGTGCCAGCGGTCGGGTTGGGTCACGTAGTTGTAGACGGTCTCGATCGGGGCCTGGATGAAGCGTTCCTGACTGATTCGCTCCACGCGGATCGGTTGATCAATAACGTGCATGACACACCTCATGTGCGACGGGGTTTTAAATCAGGAGCTGTCAGAGTAGTTGACTCCCGCGCTTTGCACGGGAGTCTCGCGGCTGGATCAGCGCACTTTAAAGCGCCCCATCAAGGCAATCACCCGGCCATTGGCTTCCAGCAGGCTGTGGGTATTGGTTTCGGTGGCATGGCCGCTTTGTACCAATTCTTCAACCATCTGTCGGATCTGCACCATGCTGCGGTTGATCTCTTCGGTCACTGCGCTCTGTTGCTCGGCGGCCGTCGCGATCTGGGTGCTGAGGTTGTTGATATGGCTGACTGAACCGGCCATCTCATCGAGCCCGGTATTTACCCGCGCCGTGGCATCCGCCGCCGACTGGCAACTGGCCTGGGTGTTTTCCATGGCCGCTACCGATGAGCTGACGCCGGTGGTCAAGCGCGCCAGCATCTCGTTGATCTGAGAGGTGCTGGCCTGGGTGCGTGCGGCCAATGCGCGTACTTCATCGGCCACCACGGCAAACCCTCGGCCCTGTTCGCCGGCCCGCGCCGCTTCAATCGCGGCGTTGAGCGCCAACAGGTTGGTCTGGCCGGCGATGGCGCCGATCACGCCGAGGGTTTCGGTGATACGCGCCGCGTCCTGGCGCATGTTTTCAACCGTGTGGGTCGCGCTGGCCACCTCGCCGATCAAGGCGCTGACACTGGTGGACGCTTCGCCCACCACCACCCGGGAGCGGTCGGCGTGTTCGCTGGCGCGCTGGGTGAACGCTGCCGTTTCAGCGGCGTTTTGCGCGACGGTGTCGGCGGTGGAGCTCATTTCGGTGATTGCGGTCACCGTCTGATCCGTTTCCGAAGCGTGGCGCGACAGGATCTGGTTGGTGTGCGCCGAGGTTTGCTGCAGTTGCGCAAGGCCCGAAGACATGGCGCCGGTGGCCTGGGTCACTTCGCCGATCATGTTTTGCAGATACACGATAAAGCGGTTCACCGAGTGGCCGATGGCGCCCAGTTCGTCTTCGGCGCGGATAGTGATGCGTCGCGTGAGGTCGGCGTCGCCGGCGGACAGCGCGTCAATATTGCCTTTCAGCGCTCTCATGCGCTGTACCAGTTGGCGAATGGCGTACGCCGCCAGCAGCACCAGCAGGATCACCATCGGGATTTGCAACAGTGCCAGGCTGCCGAGCACGTCATTGCGCTGGGCGGTGATCAGCGAGGTGGGCAGGGCGGTCGCCAGGAACCACGGTGTGCCCTCGATCGGGCGCAGGTAGAAGGTGCTGTCCACGCCTTGGTTGTCGAACTCACTGCGTTGCAGGGCCTGGTCGCGATGGGCGAGGGCTTTGCTAACCTGCGCGGCGAAGGCCGAGGTACCGGTCAGTTCGCTGATGTTCTTCAACACCACCGGGCCGCTGATGCGCGAGCTGTTGCTGATGATCTTGCCGTCGCCTTCGACGATCAGCATTTGCCCGCCGATGTCTTTTTCCTTGCTGGCCACCAGGTCATTGAAGAAGCCCAGGGTCACGTCGATGGTCGCCACGCCATAGGCGGCGCCGTCACGCTGGATCGCCATGGCGCAGTTGGTGCGCGGTTCCTGGCTGGCGTCGTCTTTGTAGGCGGCGGCCCAGGCGCATTGGCCACGGGGTGAGGCGAGGCCGCCCTTGTACCAGCTCTGGTCGTAATAGTTGGGCGCGGCGTCACTGTTCCAGAAGGTATTGACCGCCAGCTTGCCCGAGGCATCACGGTGCCAGAACGTGCTGTGTTTGTTACGCCCAGGCGTGCGCTGACTGGGCAGCGGCCAGATACCGCCACCGAACACTTTCAGCTCGCCGTACTGATCCACCAGGCCGGGCAGGACCTTGTCGATGGCGTCGCTGTCGAGCAACGGGATCGTTTGGGTGATGGTGCGTTGCTGGGCTTGAACCTTGTTCAGTTCGCCTTGAATCTGTTCGGCCACCTCGCCGATGCGATTGAGTACCACCTGTTCTTCGGTGTATTGCAGCTTGGGCGCGACCAGCTGGCCGATGCCCACGACGGTCAACACCAATAACACCAGGACGAATAGCACCAGAAACAGGGTATAGCGGGCTTGGATGGAGCGCAGTGGGGGCATGGGGTCGTCCTTACGAAGCATTATTGTCGACGCGGCTTTGTTAGAGCTTCGTCGGGCTATCGGCCTGGACGTGGGGAGCTTTAGGTACGTGCGTGCGAAAGTGCCGGCGCCGTCGGACGGCGCCGCCTGCTCAGATCTCCAGCATGGCCATGACGTCGTCGGGATAGCGCATGCCGGCTGCGGCGTGCGTCGGGAAGATCGCTGCCAGCAGCGCCAGTTCGGCCGGCGTCAGGCTGATCGACACGGCTGCCACATTCTCTTCCAGGTATTTGCGCTGCTTGGTGCCTGGGATCGGCACGATGTAATCGCCCTGCGCCAATACCCACGCCAGCGCGAGTTGGCCGGCCGTTACGCCTTTATCCGCCGCCAGCGCTTGCACCTGTTCGACCAGTTGCAGGTTTTTCGCAAAATTCCCGCCCTGGAAACGCGGGTTGAAACGGCGGTAGTCATCGGCGCCGAAATCTTCCGGGCTCTTCAATGCGCCGGTCAGAAAGCCCCGGCCCAGCGGGCTGTAAGGCACGAATGCGATGCCCAGGCGTCGGCAGGCGGCGAGGCAGCCGTTGTCTTCCTGATCGCGGCTCCACAACGAATATTCACTTTGCAGGGCGCTGATGGGGTGGACCTTATGCGCCCGCTCCAACGTAGCGGCGGACGCTTCGCTCAGGCCCAGGTAACGCACCTTGCCCTGTTGCACCAGCTCGGCCATGGCGCCGACGGTTTCTTCGATGGCGACCTCGGGGTCGATGCGGTGCAGGTAATACAGGTCCAGGGTTTCAATACCCAGGCGTTGCAGGGTGCCGTCGATGGAGGCGCGAACGTATTCGGGGCGCCCATTCACGCCGCGCAGCGCCGGGTTTGCCGGGTCGCGCAGGATGCCGAACTTGCTCGCCAGGAACACCTGGTCGCGCTTGCCGGCGATGGCCTTGCCGATCAGTTGTTCATTGGTGTGGGGGCCGTACATGTCGGCGGTGTCGAGAAAGTTGACGCCCAGTTCCAGGGCGCGGTGCAAAGTGGCGAGGGCCTGCGAGGTGTCGGTGCCTGGGGCGTAGAAATCGCTCATGCCCATGCAGCCGAGGCCGATGGCGGACACGTAAGGGCCGTTCTTACCGAGTTGACGAGTGTGCATGGTTCAGCTCCTGTGATGAGGGCGCCATTGTCGCGCTCGACAAAACCTTGATAAACCGGCTAAAAGCACTATCACTATTCGCAAAATCTAAACAATACCCAGAGGTTACCGTGGACCGTCTCAACGCCATGCGCGTATTCACCCGGATCGTGGAGTTGGGCGGTTTCGCCAAGGCGGCGGACAGCCTGCAACTGCCCCGCGCCTCAGTGACTATCCTGATCAAGCAACTGGAGGCGCACCTTGGCGTACAGCTGCTGCAACGCACCACCCGCCAGGTCAGCCCGACCCTGGACGGCGCGGCCTATTACCAGCGTTGCGTGCAGTTGCTGACGGACCTGGAGGAAACCGAGGCGGTGTTTTCCTCCCGCCGACAAAACCCGCGAGGCACATTGAGCATTGATATGCCGTCGGGCATCGGCCGGTTGATCGTGATTCCGGCGCTGCCGACGTTCACCGCGCTCTATCCGCAGATCGAGCTGGATATCGGGCTCAACGATCGCCCGGTGGATTTGATTCGCGAAGGGGTCGATTGCGTGCTGCGCGGTGGCCTGGCGCTGGACGAATCCCTGGTGGCGCGACCGCTGGCGATGATGGACCAGTTGACCCTGGCCAGCCCCGCTTATCTGCAGCGCATGGGCGTGCCCGCCAGCCTGGACGACTTGGCGCGGCACCAGATGGTCGAGTACGTCTCCAGCGCCAGCGGCAAGCGCTTTGGCCTGGAATTCCAGCTCGGTGCCGAGCTGCGCACGGTCAACTTGGCGAAAGTGGTCGCGGTGAACAGTTCCGATGGGTACTTCGCGGCTTGTGAAGCCGGCTATGGGCTGATCCAGGCGCCGCATTATCACGCCATGAAGCAACTGGCCGAGGGCACGCTGGTGGAAGTGCTGCCGCAGTTGGCCGTACCGAATATGGCGCTGACCGCGCTGTACCCGCCGCATCGTCAGCTGTCCCAGCGGGTACGGGTGTTTGTCGATTGGCTGGTGGCGCTGTGCGCGCAGCCGGGCAATGGTTTGCGCCGCTAGCTTTGCGCGCGGCGGTAGGCCCCCGGTTGTTGCCCGGTGACTTTATGAAAGGCCCGAGTAAACGCCGCCACCGATTGATAGCCCACCGCCAGCGATACGTCCGCCACGGTGTGGTCCGCCTTGAACAACTGGCAGGCGTGGCGCATGCGCATCATCAACAGCACCTGGCCCGGTGACTGTCCGCACAGTTCATTGAAACGTTTGAAAAACGCCGAGCGTGACAGCCCGGTGCAGGCGGCCATGCTCTCCAGCGTCCAGCTATCCGCCGGGCATGCAATCAATTGCTCCAACAAACGGGAAAATGCCGGTTGCCGACCGAGTGCCGCCAGGCCGCCCAATTGGGTGTTATCGAGCACTTGTTGACGCAGCACATACAGAAACAGCAGATGGCAGAGACGTTCGAGCAAGGCCGAGGAGGGCGCCGGCAGGCGTTCGCACTCCTGCAGGATCAGTTCGAACAGATTGCGCGCGGCGGTCAACGACGGGTCGCCGGCGCGCAGGATGATCCAGGCGGGCAGGCTGTCGACAATCATCGCCGACAGCCCGGATTGGAAATGAAAGAAGCCGCAGACCAGGCCCACTCCGTCCTCAGCGTTGCTGTCCAGGGGCAGCATCGGGCGGCGCGGGCATTCCCGTGCGCCTTCTGCGGTGTCTGCGCCAGAGAGCCGATACTCCACGTCGCGCAGCAAGAATACGGCGTCGCCATTGTTCAGGTATTCAGCCGGGTGGCCGTCGATATGCAGCCAGCATTGGCCTTGCACAATCAGATGAAAACTCGCGCGGGCCAGGCCATGGGTGTTTGCGTGCCAGTTGCCGCAATACCGGCCGACATGAAACAGGCTGGTGTTGAGTTCGAGGCTGTCTAATAACCAATCGACAAGTGCGCTGGACGAATTCATCTAATGAAAAGACTCTAGAGCAAGTAATCGCTACTTTAGCCTATTGAGGGCTTTTTTTATAACCAACAGACTGGAGCGATTCACCCATGAGGAGACCACTCCATGTCCCGTGTACCGTTGCTTACCCCTGAAACCGCGCCGGAAGCGGCCAAGCCCTTTCTGGAAAACGCGCTGAAAGGCTCGGGGTTCATCCCCAATCTGCTCGCCGTATTGGCCAATGCTCCGGCAGCGTTGGAAACCTACATCACTGTCTCTGCGCTGAATGCCAAGTCAGCATTGAGCCTGGCGGATCGTGAAGTGGTGCAACTGATCGCGGCCACCAGCCACGGCTGCGATTTTTGCGTTGCCGGGCACACCGCCGTGGCGCGCAACAAAGCCAAGTTGCCTGAAGAGGTCATTGAGGCGCTGCGCCAACGCGGTGAACTGCCCGACGCTCGCTATGAGACACTCGCCGCGTTCACCCGTGAAGTGATCGCCACCCGTGGCGATGTCAGCGATGCAGGCTATGACGCGTTCCGCGCCGCCGGCTATACCGATGGGCATGCCCTGGAAGTTATTCTGGGGGTCAGCCTGGCGACGCTGTGCAACTTCGCCAACGTGTTCGCGCGTACACCGTTGAACCCCGAGCTGGCGCCATATCGTTGGGAAAAACCGGCCAGTTGAATCGGCGCGGGTCCTCTGTAGGAACAAGGAGAAACAGACATGCTTGACCCAATCTTGAGCCGTTGGCTCGATGTTCAAGCGCAGGCCCTGGACGTGGGCAGTTGCGATCCTCAGGAAGTACTGCCGCGCCTGGCAGAAGCCAATGTGTTGAGCGTCGGCGTGCCCAAAGCCCTTGGCGGCCTGGGCGGCGACGTGGCCGGTGCGGTGGAGGCCATCGCCAATATTGCCAGCCATTCCCTGGCGGCGGCGTTCGTCTGCTGGGGCCAGCGCTCCTTTATCGAATACCTGCTGCAAAGCCCTAACGAACGGCTGCGCGAGCAACTGCTGCCGGACTTGATCAGCGGCAAGCTGGCCGGTGCCACAGGGCTGTCGAATGCGATGAAATTTTTGTCCGGCATCGAGACGCTGCAGATCAGCGCCGAACCCACCGACCACGGCTGGACCCTCAACGGTCGCCTGCATTGGGTGACCAACCTGCGCAAGAGTGGCTTCGTCGCCGCTGCGGCCATCGAGCATGCCGGTGGCGGCGCGCCGTTTGTGCTGGCGATCCCGGACTCAGTGGCCGGCTTGCAGCGCTCCCGCGACCTGGAACTGCTCGGGTTGCAGTCAAGCAATACCGCCGCCCTCGGCCTGGAAGGCGTGGAACTGAGCCGCGACTGGTTATTGCACGAGGATGCGCGCCGGTTTCTGCCCGCCGTGCGCCCGGCGTTCCTGGGCTTGCAATGCGGCATGTCGATTGGGCTGGCGCGGCGCTCCCTGGCGGAGGTGGCCCATCACTTGGGTGCATCGCGCACCGTGTTGCGTGACGAACTCGAAGCGCTGCGCGTGACCCTCGATCACCTGGTCAATGAACTCAAGAGCGGCCTGCTGGCCGGGCGTTTCGCCGCCGAACCGGTGCCGTTGTTCAAGCTGCGCATTGCCCTGGCGGAAACCGCCGCCAGCGCTGTGCAACTGGAGTTGCAGGCCAGCGGTGGCAAGGCCTACCTCACCGCCCACGGCAGCGGCTTTGCCAGGCGTTGGCGCGAATCGGCGTTTGTGCCGATCGTCACGCCCAGCCTGGTGCAACTGCGGACCGAGCTGCAACGCCAGGCCAACCTATGAAGCCGACGGTATTGACGGCCCAGGGTGTTTGCCTGGGGTATGCCAGTGGCCCGGTGTTGGAAGGTTTCGACTTGCAGTTGCAGCCCGGCGAAGTGGTGTCGATCCTCGGCCCCAGCGGCGTGGGCAAGTCGAGTCTGTTACGCGTGCTGGCCGGTTTGCAGGCGCCCCAGGGCGGCAGCGTATGCGTGCTGGACGAGCCTTTGAACGGCCCGCATCCACGGGTGGCGGTGGCGTTTCAGGACCCAAGCCTGCTGCCCTGGCTGAACCTTGAAAAGAACGTCGCCTTCGGCCTGGATTTCGCCCGGCAACCGCACCTTGGCAGCGAAGCGCGCCGCCAGCGTGTCGACCATGCGATTGCCGCGGTCGGCCTGGAACACGCCCGCCATCAATTCCCCGCGCAGTTGTCCGGCGGCATGGCCCAGCGCACCGCATTGGCGCGCTGCCTGGCACGCCAGCCACAGGTGTTGCTGCTGGACGAGCCCTTCGGCGCGCTGGATGAAGTGACCCGCGCGGACATGCAGCACCTGTTGCTCAAGGTCAATCGCGAACAGGGCTCGGCGGCGGTGTTGATCACCCACGATATCGATGAGGCGTTGCTGTTGTCTGACCGCATCCTGCTGCTGGGCAATCGCCCCGCGCGCACCTTGGGTGAGTGGCGAATCGACTTGCCGCAACCGCGTGAGGAACAGGTCGAAGCCATCGGCGCGCTGCGCATCGACATTCTTAAAACCTTGCGGCAGGCGAGCCGCCGTCAACCCAACCCCCTTGAAACGCTGGAGCCTAGCCATGTGTCTGGATGACCTCACCCACTCGCGCCGTGACTTTCTCAAACTCTCGGCGGTGCTCAGCGCCGCCGGCGCCTTGCCGCTGCTGAGCAGCCTGCAGGCGCGGGCCGCCAGTGAGCCCGACGCGCCGGTACGCATCGGCTACCTGCCCATCACCGATGCCACGCCACTGTTGGTCGCCCACAACAATGGGCTGTTCGAAGCCGAGGGCATCAAGGCCGAACGCCCGGTGTTGCTGCGCAGTTGGGCTCAGGTGATCGAAGCGTTTATCTCGGGCCAGGTCAACGTGATTCACCTGCTGTCGCCGATGACCGTGTGGGCGCGCTACGCCAGTAAGGTGCCCGCCAAAGTGGTGGCATGGAACCACGTGGGCGGTTCGGGCCTGACCGTGGCGCCGGGCATCACCGACGTGAAGCAGTTGGGCGGCAAGACGGTGGCGATTCCTTTCTGGTATTCGATTCATAACGTGGTGGTGCAGCAGCTGTTCCGCGATAACGGGCTGACGCCGGTGGCGCGTGCGTCGAGTGGCGCGATTGCCGCCAACGAAGTCAACCTGATCGTGCTGTCGCCTTCGGACATGCCGCCGGCTTTGGCCAGCAAGCGCATCGACGGTTATATCGTCGCCGAGCCGTTCAATGCCCTGGCGGAGAACCTCAAGGTTGGCCGCGTGCAGCGCTTTACCGGCGATGTATGGCGCAATCATGCGTGCTGTGTGGTGTTCATGCACGAGCATGACCTGACCCAGCGTCCGGAGTGGTCGCAGAAAGTGGTGAACGCCATCGTCAAAGCCCAGGTGTGGACCCGCGACCACCGCGAAGAGGCGGTGAAGCTGCTGTCCAAGGACGGCCCGAACCGCTACACGCCGCATGCCGAACCGGTGTTGAGCAAAGTGCTCGCGCCTGCCGCCGCCGATCGCGCCGCGTACCTGGCCGATGGCGCGATCCGGCACGCCCATTGGGACGAGCACCGCATCGACTTCCAACCTTACCCGTTCCCCAGCTACACCGAAGAACTGGTACGCCGCCTCAAAGACACCTTGATCGAAGGCGACAAGCGTTTCCTCGCCGACCTCGACCCGGCTTTCGTGGCCAAAGACCTGGTGGACGACCGCTTCGTGCGCAACGCCATTGAGGCCGTCGGCGGCATGCAGACCTTTGGCCTGCCCGACGGTTATGCGCGGCATGAGGAGATTGGCGTTTGAACAGCGGTAAAACCGTCGCGTGGCCGGGCTGGTTGCTCGGGTTGGTCGGCCTGGCAGGGTTGTTGATGCTCTGGTGGCTGGGGGTAAAACTGTTTGGCGAGGCGGACGGCCTGTCAGCGCGCTTTTCCCTGGCGGCAACCTTTGCCAGCCTGTGGGAGTTGCTCGGGCGCGGTGAGTTGTATGTGCACATCGCGGTGAGCCTCAAGCGTATCTTCGTCGGGCTGTTCCTGGCCTTGCTGGTGGGCGTGCCGTTGGGCCTGCTGGTGGGCAGTTCACGCAACCTGGAGGCGACCACCACGCCGGCCTTTCAGTTTTTGCGCATGATCTCGCCATTGTCCTGGATGCCTATCGTCGTAATGCTGATGGGGGTAGGGGACCAGCCGATCTATTTCCTGCTGGCGTTCGCCGCGGTGTGGCCGATCATGCTCAACACGGCGGCGGGCGTGCGTCAGCTCGACCCGCGTTGGCTGCAATTGAGCAAGAGCTTGAGCGCCACGCGCTGGGAAACGTTGCGTCGGGTGATCATTCCAGGCGTGGTGGGGCACGTGTTGACGGGGGTGCGCCTGGCCATCGGCATTTTGTGGATCGTGCTGGTGCCGTGCGAAATGCTTGGGGTGAGTGCGGGGTTGGGGTATTACATCCTCGATACCCGTGATCGGCTGGCGTATTCGGAACTGATGGCGATGGTGGTGCTGATCGGGCTGCTGGGGTTCGCGCTGGATGCATTGGCGCGCTGGCTGCATCAACGCTGGGTGCACGCTGACTGAGGGCTCGAGCCGCTGCCTCGGTTGTGCGCAGGCAGCGGCGCGACGGTTTGCCTGGGTCACTCGCCCGTGAAGATTTGCAGGTCCCCCGTGATGTCCTCGTGGGTTTTCAGCTCACCCTTCGGGCCCGGTCGCAGGTCTGTGGATTGGGTGCCGTAGCCCACCTTGATGCCGGCCCTCTCATAGATACCAATGCCAACGCCGCCGGTCGCTTCGGCCAGACCGCGTACGCCCTGGGTGGTGTTGATGTGCTGGCGGCCGACCAAGGCAATGACCTTGCCCTTATGTGCGTGGCGCTGCAGCTCACGGGCGGCGTAGTAGTTCATCTCCTTGAGCCGCTGCAGGTTTCGAGCAGCGGGGCTCTGGCTGGTATAGGCAACGCGCTCATGACGGTGGCGGGTCAGGTAGACGTGATCGAGGGGCACCACTTCAATGCCGTTGGCCTTGAAGGTGGCGATCAGTGTCTGCAAATTCAAATTAGGGTCGTCGGGCCGGTGGTTGGGGCCGGTGGCGCCCATCCCAGCGTCCTTGAGCTGCATTTTGTTGTCATAGATGACGCCCTCTATCCCGATCACCTTGACGTTTTTACGCTTAAACGCGGCGATGTTTTCCTGCAGGGTACGAAATGACGCCAGGCTGAGGTGGTTCTCGCCGAAGATGACAATATTCGAGCTGTCCAGGGCTTTTTCGATCACCTGGCTGATCGGTTCAAAGGGTTCCATCTCGGGGAGTGCGGGGCGCGGTGGTTCAGGCGCCGCCAGGCTTCTGTTCATCTCCAGTTCGAAGCGACCCTGGGTGGCTTGCCTGCGGCTTGGCGTGAAATGGGTTTCGCTGGGCGCACCTTTGATGAAATCCACATACTCCTCGGCTGGCGGCGGCAGATGATCGGTCTTGGGCACGATGGGTACCGCGCGGCCATCCCCCTGGCGTGTTGCATGGTAGGGCTTCTTGTATGGATGCGCCCGGTCCACTGCGCGCGCGTTGAGGCGCGCCTTGGCGTTGATATCGGGTGACGGCGGCATGAGCGTATGGGCCGGATTGAACGCCACCAAGGGCGGACCATAGGGCCGCTGGCTGTTGGCGTCGAATGCGTACCACTGGTCGTTGTGTTTTATCGCGTTGCCGTTCAAGGCACGCTTACCCACGTTTATCCTGCCCGTCGCGGCTGCCTCGAAGCGCTTGCCGGCGGCGCTCAGTTCGCCGAGCGCCACCGTTCCCTTGAGGCTTCGCAGCCCGTTTTTCGCCGCGCCGGCGGCCTCGAAGGCGACTTTTCCCGCGCCGATTATCATGCCGTCCGCGCCATTGAACGGGTTGAGCTCTTTCGCCAGGGACGGCACCATGATTCTGGTGACCTTGACGGCCTTGCTCGCGGCCGATGCCGACGTCTTCAGCACGTTTGCCGCTTTGGCGGCGGCCCCGGCCCCGGCGGTGACGAAGCCGAAGACATCAAAGGCGAGGTCGTTGACGGCCTCGCTGTAGTCGCCCTTGTTGAAGTTCACAATGGCCGAACGCAGAGGAATCAGATCGAGAAACCAATCGCGCAGGGTATCCAACCGATCGTTGTCGCGCTCTGAGGAGGTAGCGCCCGCAGCGGCTTTACGGATGGCAGGGTTGTCCAGGTCCAGTGCCTTGACGATTGACTCGGCGAGGTAGTGGGTTCGGTGATGGGTGAACATGTAGGGCTGGGTTGCCGTGCCGGGCTGTTCGGCATCGAGTGGGTGGCGCTTGGTGTCGCTCGCGTCAAACCAATTCAGCACTGGGCCGCCACCTAGGAAGTGGGCGAATGTCTGCATGCCTTCAACGAGCTTTTTTAGCTTGATGTCAGGAAAAAACTCTTCATATTTTATTATCTCGCCCGGCGCGGGCGTCGGCACACGCGGTATTTTCGGGCTGCCTAGGGGTTCGATAACGCCTTTTTTCGTATCGAATGCATAGTCGCAGACCTTTCCGTTGTTTTCTGCGCTGACCAGTATCCTCGGGCTGGTGTGGAAAAGTGTCGGCGACATGAAGGGCACGGGATTTTTCTTGTAGCTTTTCTCCAGGTAATAGCTGATTTTTCCGAAGCTGAGATTCTTCTTGTGTTCGGGCGCCAGGTTGTTGAGGGCGTTGACGACGCTAAGGTATTTGACCTTTTTAAAGTTGGCGACCGCCTCGGAAAACGCTGCGTCGAAAGCGGTTTGAATATTGAATTGCGGGCGCTTGGTGAAGGCGACGAAGGTCGCCAGGTCAACGGGCTGTGTGCCTATTTTGATGGACCAGCGGTGATCCATGACGACCTGTTCCATCACGATTTCGCGCATGGAGTAGGGTCTTCCGGGTTTTGGCGGCAGGGTGTCGGACAGCCTTGTGAATATTTTCTCATCGAAGTCCACGTCCTTTCCGAACTCGTCCATGAGCAGATCCAACGCCATCGTCGCGCGGTCCGGCATGACGGTGTCCATTAAGGCGCTGCCTTCCTTGAGTTTTTCCTGCTGGTTGCTGAACGCCGCCCGCGCCCGATCGAGGTCGTCCTGGCTATACAGTTCATCGCCTTTTGCTTGAAGAATGTTATTGCTGACGCCCCAGTCCACCAGCGCCGCTGTCTGTGCCGCCGCGGGCGCGGGGGGTAATGCGGCGGCTTTGACCATCACCTCGGCGAACGTCATGTTGGCCGCGCTACCGGCAGCCTTTGCTTCAATGGCGGCCACTGCGAGGCAAAGGTTCGCCCAGGCTTGGGTGCCCTGGCGCACGTTGTCGGGCATATCCCTGACCAGGTATTGCGGGGCGGTGCGCATCAATAACAGGTGGGTTGCCGCCTTTGCCAGCGCGGGGGATGCCCGCCCCGTGTCAATCAAGTGCTGCCGCAACTCCTGGGTGACGGTCGAGGCAGGTTCGCCCCACAGGCTTTCCCGGGCCAGATCGAAACCGGCCACCCGGTTGCGGTGAGGCGCGGTAATGGATTCCGGGTCCAGCGTCAGTTGCAGCGCGGCCAGGGTGTAGTGATTGACGCTGGAGTCTGTGTGGATGCCGTTCAGTTTGCTTTGCAGGGCCAGGCCCAGCGCCTGGCCTTCAGGGGAGCTGACGAGACTTTCCAGCGCCTTGATCGGGTCTTGTAACGCCTCATGGGACAGCGACAGGCCGCTGTTCAAATACCCCAGTACGTCACGTTCCGGCCCTGCCTGCGATGAGTGCGCGCCGAGGTTGGCATGCGCGCTTGCAGCCGTTCGCAGCGCCTGTTGCTGACTGATATCCAGCGGGATCGGCCAGGACAAACCACCACCAAAATTGCCGAACGGATGTTGACGCGCCTTCAATGCTGCCGTCTCTGCCAGAGACAGCAGCTCGCGCCTGGTCTTGGGCAGTGCCAAGCCGTTCTCGGTGATGAAGGCTTCGACTGTGGCGGGTAGGTCGGGCTCCAGGATGTAGGCCTGATACTGGGTCGAGCCCGACGCTATGTTCATCGGCGTGTTTTGCAGGGAGGCCGCTACGTCCCGCGCGGGGGCCTGCTCGGGCAGGCGGTGGTAGGCCTGGTTCAGCTGCTGTGCCAGGTATTGCCAGTTTTTGCGGTCCTCCAATTGCTGATTGAGTGCCTGGCGGCCGTCCACGTTGCTTAAGCGGTCCTGCAGCGATTGAGTACGCGCCCATAGCGCGTTGGTGCCGTCGAAATGCAGGCTCAGGTCAGCGGCTTGCTGCAGGTCAGCCATGACTTGCGGCGCTCGCCAGGGGTCATCATGCTGCACGGTGTTTTCGGGCTCATACAGCGCCTGCAACTGTTTACTCAGCCTGGATCGATGAAGCTGCAACAGTTGCGGCACGCCGCTGGCGATGACGTCGGCGGTGACGGGCGCGAGGTGTTGGCTCAGGTCGTTGCTCCAGTTACTGCCGAGGCTGTGCTGGAGCGGCAATGGCAGTGTCTGTTTCAATTGCTCCGCTGCTTGCGGATCTACGCGCAGGCGCTGGCCGAGCTTTTCAAATGCCTGTGCCGGGCTGTCGAACGTTTCATAACCCTCGCGCGGGGTGTACAGCACCGTCAGGCCGGATTGTTCGGCGGGGTGCAAGGTCCTGTCCGTTTCCGGTTTGTCGTAAGGGCGTGCAGCGGATGACCCGTCGCTGCCGGTAATCATGAACGCGCCGGCCAGCAGCGTTCCGGATGGCATCGGCAGGTTGAGCTTCAGCGGGTAAACCCCCGGCCGCTCGCGATCCTGCATGGCGCTTTCTCGAGCCGCCAGGGTGGGGTACTCGATGGCCTTATCGATCAGCGTCCTGGCGGCAGGGCTCAGGGTGCCGTCCTCCACCCTCAGGGCCGCCAGGGTAGATAACATCTCCCGATGTATACCCAGCAACTGATCCTGGTGTGACGTGGGGTTGACCTCGCCCGGGCGCGGCTGCGTCCAGAACTGTGTAAAGCGCTCGGGCAGGTCGTTTTCGATGGCCTGGGCCATTGTCAGCAGCGAGCTGTCGGCGCTTAACTGCTGATCACTTTCGCTGGGTTCGGCCGTGGTGTAAAAGCCGACTTCCGTAACACCTGGGCGTGTCGGCGACGGCGGTTCAACCGCGGTGTTGAGCTTGCGTAGCGCGTCGAATAGCGCTTCGGTGATGCTTTGCGTCGAGACCAGCGTGCGCTGCCCCTGTTCATCGGTGTAATAGCGATGCACGTACAGTGAAGAGGCGTCCACGGCAGGGGTGGCGCTGAAGCTGCGGGCGAGTTGTTGCTCGATGACGCTGCCGAGCGTTGGCTGGCGCAGCAGCAGCGCCTGAATATTCCGATTGAGCGCCTGGTATTGATTGAGCAACAGGCGCTGATCGGTTATTTGCAGGCCGCTGAGCAGGTCCGGGCGAACCGCACTGACCGGTGCAATCCCTTGCACCGTGGGAAGCGTCGATGCCGACGCCTGTTGTGGCGCAAGACGTGGCTGCGGGGGCAAGGTGTTTTCCAGGGAGGAAACGTCCCGGCGGATACGAAGGTTGGCGAGGGCTGAAATCAATTGAGTGATCCAAGTGACGTTGGCCCAGGTTTCCCTATGATGATTCGACGAGTGATGCTTCCTTGTTGGGCTTCATATACTTGGGTCTATAACGTCGGAGCGTTCCGCACAGGCGTGCTGCTTATCCTGTATCCACGGGTGTCCGGGAGGGGAGCATCAACGACGCTCGTAGCCTCGGCCACCCTCATCGCGGTGATCATGCCAGCCGCCACCATGGGGGAAGAAGAAGCAACCGCTCATGCTCAGCATGATCAGCAAAGGAATCAACAGGGCGAATCGGCGCAGCATTTCAAATCCTCCAGAGTCATAACGAGATCAATCAGGCGCCGAACGAGCCAAAGCTATTCATCGCCTGTAACATAAGACCTTGCTGGCCCTGGTCCATCCCCGTTTTCGGGTAGGTACTTGGCATGCGCGGCGATACACAGTGGATACATTCTTAAAGGTTCGGGAACTCGTCATGACCCAAAAGCAACGTTTGAAATACTCGATTCTGATTGCCCTGTCCGTCCTGGCCTCGATGTTCGGCCTGTCTTACCTGCAGAACATCGGCGTGATCAGCGAAAAAACCTTCCAGTACCTGGCCATTGCGATTGCCGTGGTGGTCGTCGTGATCAACGGCATCATGCGCCGCAAGGTCAAGCCTCACTTCTGATTGCGTGATTCAGACACGCCCTTCGAGCACTTTGGCAGCCTCTTCGTGGAGGCTGTAGCTCTTGTCGGCATTGAGGGTAATCACGCCCTCGCTGCACAGGCGCTTGAGCACCTCGCGCACACTGAGAAACGATAACGGGATGCCCAGTTCCAGCAAATGGCTGTGTACGCCGCGCACGCCCAGGGTGCGTTGGTTGCCGGCAGCGGTGAGCAGGGCGTCGATGACCTTCAGCCGAATCAGGCTGGTGCGCAGGCCGAAACACTTGAGCAAATGGCGAATCCGCTGGTTGCCCTGCTGTTCGGGCGTTTTGTCGAGCCCTTGCGGGCCATTGCCGAAACTGGCCTCGGCGGTTGATGAGTGTCCATCCGTGGGCGCTTGTGGGTTGTACATGCAAAAACTCCTTATCAGAGCCTGATCAGCAAAATGATGGTGCTCTTATTCAATAAGACGAACGAACGAGCAAAATCATGAAGCGCAGGATGTAGAAAATTTGTCGGTATCGGGTTTGTCACACTGCGCCCGCCTGGGATGAACCTGTCGCGCGGCTAAATTATTTCCAGTGGATTGCGTCCTTACGGTGGGGTAGTTGCCCCTATCGAGGGTGTTCAATTTGACTGTGGAGTCGGCGTGATTATTTTCAACGGGTTGGCCAGGGTAGGCGTGGCAGGGCTGTTGCTGGGGTTGAGCCTGGCGGCGTCGGCGCGCGAGCAGGTAGCGCAGGTGCAGGCGTCGGCAGAGATTAGGCGTACCACCTATGGCGTGCCGCATATCCGCGCCGGCGATGAGCGCGGCCTGGGTGTTGGCATCGGCTATGCGTATGCCCACGACAACCTGTGCCTGCTGGCCAATGAAATCGTCACGGTGAATGGCCAGCGTGCCAGATTCTTCGGCCCCGAGCAGGCAACCCTGGAGGAGCGCAACAACCTCGCCAGCGATGTGTTCTTCACCTGGCTGAACACACCGAGCGCGGTGGAGGCATTCTGGGACGCGCAAACCCCGCAAATCCGCCAGCGTATCGAAGGCTACGTGGCAGGCTTCAACCGTTATCTGAAAGAGCAGGGCGCACCGGCGCAGTGTCAGGCGGCGTGGGTGCGCCCGCTAGTCAAAGAAGACCTGATCAAATTGACCCGCCGGCTGCTGGTAGAAGGTGGCGTCGGGCAGTTCGCCGAAGCGTTGGTTGGCGCGACGCCTCCCCAGGCCACGGCCGCCGTGCAGCCAGGCGCCAAGGCATTCGAACTGGCCGCTGTCCATCAGCAGCGCTTCAGCCTTGACCGGGGCAGCAACGCCGTCGCGGTGGGCCGAGATCGCTCCTTCAATGGGCGCGGCATGTTGCTGGCCAATCCGCATTTCCCATGGGTGGGCGGCATGCGCTTTTACCAGATGCACCTGACCATCCCCGGCCAGCTGGATGTAATGGGCGCGGCGCTGCCAGGCTTGCCGGTGGTGAATATCGGTTTCAACCAGCACGTGGCGTGGACGCACACAGTGGACACCTCCAAGCATTTCACCCTGTATCGCCTGACACTCGACCCCAAGGATTCCACCCGCTATCTGCTCGACGGCAAGTCCTTGCCCCTGGATAAAACCACGTTGACGGTACAGGCCAAACAAGCCGATGGCAGCCTCAAGGACGTTGTGCACACGGTTTACAGTTCGCAGTTCGGCCCGGTGGTGCAGTGGCCCGGCAAACTGGACTGGGACACCCATTACGCCTACAGCCTGCGCGACGCCAACCTCGGCAACGATCGCGTGCTGCATCAGTGGGACGCCATGAACCGCGCCGGCAGCCTCAAGGAACTGCAAACCTCAGTGCACAGCCTGCAAGGCATCCCGTGGGTCAATACCCTGGCTGCCGATGACCAGGGCCAGAGCCTGTACATGAACCTATCCGTGGTGCCCAACGTCAGCGCCGCCAAGCTCGTGCAATGCAGTGACCCGCGGGCCGGCCTGCAAATGATCATGCTCGACGGCAGCCGCAGCGCCTGCGCCTGGGACATCGACCCTCAAGCCGCGCAAGCGGGAATCTTCCCGGCCGCCCAACTGCCGCAACTGCAACGCACCGACTACGTGCAGCATTCCAACGATTCCGCCTGGATGGCCAACCCCAAGGCGCCGCTCACCGGCTACTCCCCGGTGATCAGCCAGGACAACATCGGCCTCGGCCCCCGTGCCCGGTTCGCCCTGCAACGCCTGCAATCCCTGGAGAAACAGCCGGTCACCGTTGGCGACCTGCAAAACATGGTCATGGACAACGAGGTGTACCTGGCGGGCCAAGTCATGCCTGACCTGCTGCAATTCTGCGCCAAATACCTCGGCGACGATGCTGCCGCGCTCCAGCCACTGTGCACCAGCCTGAAAACCTGGGACCAGCGCGCCAACCTCGACAGTGGCCTGGGCCTGGTGCACTTCATCAACCTGGTGGAACACCTGCAGCACATTCCCGATGCCTGGCGCGTCGCCTTCGACCCGGCCCACCCGCTGACCACCCCCAGCGGCCTGGCCATTGAACGCGCGCCCGTGGCCAAAGCCCTGCGCGACGCCATGCTTGCTTCGAGCAGCGCAGTCAGCAAACTTGGCCCGAGCCGTTGGGGGGACATCCAAGTCCACGGCCAAACCCCCATCCACGGCGGCCCGCAAGAGCTGGGCATCTACAACGCCATGCAAACCGTGCCCCGCGCCGACGGCAAACGCGAAGTCGTAAGCGGCACCAGCTATTTGCAAATCGTCACCTTCGACGACAAAGGGCCCCAGGCCTTAGGCGTGCTGGCGTTCTCCGAATCCAGCAATCCCGAGTCAAATTACGCCAAAGACCAGACGCAAGCGTTCTCCGAGAAAAAGTTGCGCCCACTGCCGTTCACCGAAGCCCAGATCAAGGCCGACCCGCAGTACCAGGAACAACGCATCAAGGAGTAGGGCAGGCACGCAACCCCTTGATGCCAATGCGAAATATTTTTGAAATCAAGGGGTTGCAGGTAAAAGCAAATGAGTACATAATGGCGCCCATCGAACGCATTGAGGCATTAAAAACTTCAATGTATTCAGTGAGTTACGTACGTTAGAGTAGAGGCGCGCTTCACAGAGCCCACTCAAGTTTGTATGCGGTGAGTGCCGGTGACACAGGCATTGATCGTTTGAGGCCGAGTAGCAAAATGGTTATGCAGCGGATTGCAAATCCGCCTACGCCGGTTCGATTCCGACCTCGGCCTCCACTCTTAGAAACCCCGTAGATTAATGTCTACGGGGTTTTTTATTGTCTGCGATTTGTGAGAGGAGGCTGTTGAGCTGGCTTCGCTCGGGTGTTTGCTGTTCATCCCAGTAATAGAAAAAATGCTCGTGTTAGTAATTTTAAGCACCAAAGCTCCGCCGACTTTTGGCGCCTCACACTAATAACTATACGGCTCACACTCATCCGGTTTCTGAGCCGCTCAGTGCACCAGCGCTGCTTCGTAGGTTGGTCAATGCCGTGGAGAGGGGGCGTGATGACCGCCATTCAGGCCCGCGCATCTATGAACCACAAATCGATCAGACCCAGCTCAGTCAGGCCGTCAAGGAATTCAAGTTCGACTACACCGGCCAGAAGCGCGAGCAGTCCCGCTGGCAAGGCACAGTGACGGATGTGGTGTTACGCGACGCGATTTATCTGCTTAACGAAGATGATGAATCCAGGGACCACGCCGCCCTCAAGACGACAGGCGATCTGCGCAGTAAGCAACTGTTCCGTGACGCTCAAGTCACGCCCAGCGCAGACCCCGACATGGCTCGGCTGGTGGGCGTTGTTCGATGACCAGATACACGACTCGCGGGCCTGGTCCATGCACGACAAGTTGAAGTCGGGGGAGTTGTGGGCCGGTTATTTCTTTTATCGCATGGCCTATTTCGGTAACAGCAATAGCCGCGATTTGTCTCCGGTTGTAGTCGCCGGTCGCCTCTTGGGCGTGGCGATGATTGCCGGTGCTACGGTGTATGACGTCGAGCGCCGTGGCGTAATAGGTGGTGTTGGCGGGCTTGCGGCGTGCATTGGGATGGCGACTGTCGGCTATCAGGTGATCGACAAGGCCTCTGGTTTCGTGGACGTTCTTGCCGGGAGCGGAACAACTCCTGCAACCGACCAGCCATATTGGCGCTGTCGTGTCGGAGCAAAAAACGTCAAATCGCACGGGCATGTGGCGCAAGGCGGGCAATTTGTTCGAACCGAATAAGGTCGGTTAAGGCGTAAGAAATACATCATTCTGAGACTGTCAGAAATTTTGTGTTCGGGCATAACATGTAGCTAGAGGTGCATGTATGCCGACTAAAAAGAAGCCCGCCAATGCAGCAGCGAGGGAGTTACCCTCGATCCCCCAAGAACTGATCGAGCAGTTTGTTAAAGGCC
>NZ_JASLAW010000218.1 GCF_030147005.1 Pseudomonas sp. | reverse complement strand
GGCCTTTAACAAACTGCTCGATCAGTTCTTGGGGGATCGAGGGTAACTCCCTCGCTGCTGCATTGGCGGGCTTCTTTTTAGTCGGCATACATGCACCTCTAGCTACATGTTATGCCCGAACACAAAATTTCTGACAGTCTCGGAAACAGCTCCGGAAACATAGCCTTCAACCACGCCAACCAAGCCCTATCGGCATCGTTCTTCAGCTGTTCGAGAATCTCCTTGAATTTCTCGTTCCCCAACTTCTCACGCAGCGCATTCAACTTGTCGCGCGTGTCCTGCAGCGTCTGCGTCTTGCCTGACTGCTTCGCCTCGAGCAGCTCGTTGAGTAAGCCTTTAACCGCTGCCTTGTCGGCATCAGGCGCGACCGGTGTCGGCTCATTCCTCACCACGCCCGGCATAAATCCAGCACGTCTGGTATCGGCTGTTAAACCCCCTGTACTCCACATACCCCGCCCCCATGATTGGTGAACCTCTCCGGCTCTGGTCCGATCAGTGGCAAGACGGGTATGTCGCGTTCCTTCCTCTGGCAGTTAACGAGTAACCTGATGTGCCTGGGGCAATTTTCCTACACCCACAAAAAAGCCCCTCTTACGAGGGGCTTCCTGTGGAGCGTGAACGCATCAGGTCATCTGAATGATGGTCTGCATGATGGTGCTCTGGGTGGAGATGGTCTTGGCGTTTGCCTGGTAGTTGCTCTGGGCCTTGATCAGGTCCACCAACTCGTTGGTCAGGTTGACGTTGGAGTTCTCCAGGGAGTTAGCCACGATCGAACCCAAGGTACCGGCTTGAGGGGTGTCATAGCCAGGCTGACCCGAAGCGAAGGTCTCTTTCCAGGTGGTGCCACCGGAGGGTTGCAGGCCCTGTTCGTTGTTGAAGCTGGCCAACGAAATCTGGCCGACAGCCTTGCTCTGCTGGTTACTGAAGGTGGCGAACAGCACGCCGCTGCCGTCGATCTTCAGGCCGGTAATCTGGCCGGTGGCATAGCCATCGGTAACCGGAGGGTTACGATACGTGGCCGAGTTGTACTGAGTGATGTTGGCCATGTTGACGGCGATGCCGGTCGGGTTGGCATTTGCACCGTTAGGTTTCCATACACCGTCCGTCACCGTACCCGGTACCCAGCCGGTAACCGTTAGCGTCTTATCAGACACACCGCCGGTCACCACGCTGGTGAGCTTGCCGGCGCCATCGAAGGTCAATGTCGAGGCCACGGGTGGAGTCGACGGTGTGCCGGTCGGTGACGAGCCGTCAGGGTTGCGACCGTCAATCAGCGTATAGGCATTCCACTTGTTGCCGTCGGTTTTCACCAGGTATTGCACCATTGGGTGCGCGTTGCCCTGGGTGTCGTACAAAGTGGTGCTGTATTGGGTGGTGAAGGTATCGGTCTTGGTGGGATCGAACGGCTTGGCCGTTTGGTCGATCACCGGCTCGGAAGAGTTAAGGTTACTGGTGGAGTCCACCTTGGTGGATGCCTTGGGCGGCAGGTTCGTCAGGTTCAGTTGCAGGTCGGTCAGGCCGCCCTTGATGATCTTGCCATCATCACCCGCCGCGTAACCTTGCAGACGCGAGGTACCGGTGTTGTCGGTGATGTAGCCGTCTTTGTCGGCACGAAAGGCACCGCTACGGGTGTATTCCAGCGAGCCGTCACTGCCCTTCTGTACGAAGAAGCCGCCACCCTGGATCGCCATGTCCAGGATACCGCCGCTGCCGTTCACATCACCTTGAGTGAATTGCTGCGAGACCGCCGCCAGGTTTACACCATTGCCGATGCTGTTCTGGCCGGTGCCCAGTTTGGACGCCGCGTAGATGTCCGCGAATTCCGCACGGGATGACTTGAAGCCAGTGGTCGCGACGTTGGCGATGTTGTTGCCGGTCACGTCCAATTGTTTGTTGGCCGCATAGAGGCCGCTAAGGCCGATATTAAAAGACATGTTTCTCTCCCTCTGCCGTCGTTAGCCGGCTCTATGTACCAATAGTCTGAATTTGCGACAGCTTGACGCTGCCCATGCCGCCTGCAAGGTTCAGCAGCATTTCGCCACCGGTCTTGCTCAGCGTTACGCTGGTCACCGTGGCCGGCAGCGAAGTGGCCAGGGCAACCGCATCGCCCTTGTCGTTCTTGGTGGAGGCCGCAAAGGTGTAAGTGCCGGCTGGGGCAACCTCACCCTTGTCGTTCTTGCCATCCCAGATAAAGTCCGAAGAGCCTGCGCTCTGGGCGCCCATATCAAGGGTGCGCACCACATTGCCATCTTTGTCGGTGATTTTGATCGAGACGTTGCCCGTCGTCGCCGGCACCGCCACCGAACCGTTCATGCTCTTGCTGGTATCGACCAGCGCCTTGTCCGTCTGGGTGATGATCGAACGCCCCACCAGCGAAGAAGCCTGCAGTGCCTGCGAAGAGCTGAAGTTGCTCGAGATGTTATTGACCGAGTCATTCAGGGTGTTGATGCCTTCCAGGCTGCTGAACTGAGCGAGCTGGGCCACGAACGCTCCGTTATCCTGCGGCGACAACGGGTTCTGGTTTTTCAGCTGGGTCACCAGCAACTGCAGGAACGCATCCTTGCCCAGGGCCTGGTTGCCCGTGGCCGCTTTGGAAACATTCGATACATTATTTGAAGCGTCCTTGACCTTGGAATTGAACAGGTCCTGGACTGCCGTGTTGTTCGACGTATCAACGATGGCCATTATTTGGCGCCCCTTATCACTGACCCAGGGTCAGGACCTTCTGCATCATGGTTTTGGCGGTGTTCATCATTTCCGCGTTGGTCTGGAACGAACGGCTGGCGGAAATCATGTCGGCCATTTCCTCGACCACATTGACGTTGGGGTAGTAGACATAACCCTTTTCGTTCGCAGCCGGATGGTTGGGCTCGTAGCGCGCTTCGAGGTTGCTCTGGTCTTCGACCACACCCAGCACCTGCACGCCCTGGCCGGCGGCATCCTGGTTCTGGAACAGCGAATCACTGCCACCGCTCTGGCCGCCCTGGAACATGGTGGCGAACACCGGATGACGGGCACGGTAAGTCTGGTCAATGCTCGAAGACACGGTTTCGGCGTTGGCGATGTTACTGGCGACGGTGTTCAAACGCGTGGTTTGCGCGCTCATGCCACTGCCGGCAATATTGAAAACACTGGACAGGGACATGGCTTATTCTCCACGCAGGGCTGACATCAGCCCTTTGAATTTGCTGTTGAGCAGGGTAAAGCTGGCCTGGAAATTCACCGAGTTTTCGGCGTAGTTCGATTGTTCCAGTTGAGCATCGACGGTGTTCTGGTCGATCGACGGCTGCATCGGCGTGCGATACAGCAGCGACTCATCACCACCGCTCAAGCCTTGCGCTTCGATATGACGGTTGTTGGTCATGTTCAAAGCGAAGGTGCCGTTCTTGGTCTTGTCCTGCTGTGCGGCGAGCACGGCGGAGAAGTCCAGGTCCCGAGCCTTGTAGTTCGGGGTATCGGCGTTGGCAATGTTGTTGGCCAGGACTTCGGCACGCTGGGCGCGAAAGCCCAGGGCTTGTTCATGGATACCGAGCGCTTTATCGAAACTGATGCTCATGGCGGAAACCTTTAGGCTGACCTGCTGTTCGTTAACAGGGTTATAGCAAGGTGCATGCCAATTCAGGGAACGCCCGTATATCAAGGGCTTGCAGGAAGTTTGCCAGCGGCAATGCCAGAAAAGCGGCAAGCAGTCTCCGCATGGCGTCAGTAAAGCGGCAATCTGGGTGGGGGCTTTGCCGCTAAAACAAATGTGGGAGCGGGCTTGCTCACGAAAACGGTGGATCAATCACTCAAGAGCGTGACTGAAGTACCGCATTCGCGAGCAAACCCGCTCCCACAATTTTGGGTTTCGTCGACCCGGCTTACTTGGCCTGGTAGATGATCCCCGGGCTGCACTGCACCATCTGATAGTGATCCGGCAGGCCGTTCAATGCCTCGGAAGCACCGAGGAACAAATAACCGCCACGCTTGAGCGTGCCATGGATGCGCAACAGGATGTCTTTCTTCACTTCGGCCGAGAAATAAATCAGCACATTGCGGCAGAACACCATGTCGAATTTGCCCAGGCTGGCGTAGCTGTCGAGCAGGTTGAACGAGCGGAACTCCACGCGATTCTTGATCGGCGCCTTGACCGCCCAGCGCCCTGCCCCTTTCGGGTCAAAGAAACGCTGCAGACGCTCCTGGGACAAACCACGGCCCAGGGCCAGGCTGTCGTACTCACCCGTCTTGCAGTTGGTGAGCATGGTGCCGGACAAGTCCGTCGCCACAATTTGTGCGCCGGCTTTCAACTGGCCCATGTTGGTACGCTCGAACTCGTCGATGGACATCGAGATCGAATACGGTTCCTGCCCCGAGGAGCAAGCCGCCGACCAGATACGCAGGCGCTGGCCCGGACTCGCCTTGATGGCTTCCGGCAGCACTTTGTTCTTGAGCACCTCAAATGGGTAGGTGTCGCGAAACCACAGGGTTTCGTTGGTGGTCATGGCATCGACCACCATTTCCTTGAGCCCGCTGCGCGGCTGCCCCTGGATCCGCTGCACCAACTCACTCAGGGACTTGATGCCCTGCTGCTCCATCAGCTTGTTGAGACGGCTGGATACCAGGTACTGCTTGTTTTCACCAAGCAATATGCCACAGGCTTTTTCCAGGAATACCCGGAACTGCTCGAAATCCAAATTACCCGTAGACAATGATACCGCCTCTTAAATCGTGTGACCGCCAGGGGAAATCCCCTAGCCGTGATCTGCTGCCTTGATCCGGTCGACTACCCGGGATGCGAGGTCATCAGGTCGGAATTTAGCCAGGAAGTCATCTGCACCGACCTTCTTGACCATTGCCTGATTGAATACCCCCGACAACGAAGTATGCAGGATGATATGCAACTTTTGCATGCGCGGATCGCTGCGTATCTCAGCGGTGAGGGTATAGCCGTCCATTTCCGGCATTTCAATGTCGGAGATCATCATCAAGAATTCTTCTTCCGGCTTCTTGCCTTCATCCACCAACTTGCGCAGGTAATCCAAGGCTTGGCGCCCGTCATTGAGGGCCACCACGTCGACGCCGACGGTCTGCAGGCACCGCGTGACCTGCTTGCGAGCGACAGAGGAGTCATCCACGGTCAGCACCCGCAGGGACACCGCCTTGTGCGCCGTCTCGGCATCCACCACGCCGACCGAAATGGTCTCTGAGGTAGGCGCCACTTCGGCGAGGATTTTCTCCACGTCGATGATTTCCACCAGCTGGTTATCCACCCGCGTCACGGCCGTCAGGTAGTGATCGCGTCCGGTGCCCTTGGGCGGCGGATGGATCTCTTCCCAGTTCATATTGACGATACGTTCCACCGAGCGCACCAGGAAACCCTGGGTCTTGGTGTTGTACTCGGTAATGATCACGAACGGGTTCTGACGGTCCTGCAGACCAGCGGAACCGGTAGCCATTGCCAAATCAAGAATCGGAATGGTCGCGCCACGGATATTGGCTACGCCGCACACTACCGGACTGGATTTGGGCATGATCGTCAGCTTGGGACATTGCAATACTTCACGCACTTTAAACACGTTGATGCCGTACAGCTGTTTGCCGTCCAAGCGAAAAAGCAACAACTCCAGGCGATTCTGCCCTACCAGCTGTGTGCGCTGGTTTACTGAATCCATTACACCTGCCATGCCCAGACTCCTAAATCCCAGAGGTACGATGCGTACCCAACACTAAACGGCACGAGCTTTGCTATTTGGTTGGCTATGGATATTAAAACGACAGTTTCCCGACGCCCTTGCCGCCCAAAGTACCGCAGACTGCTCTGCGCCGCGATGGCGCTGCTTGTCTGGGGCGTGGGCGTCACGGCTCGCGCCGATAACGTCACCCTGCCTGATGTACTTATCGGCGTCACCCAAGGCTTTCTTGAATACACTGTAGAAGAATATCTGGCGACCACACAGACACCGGGGCGCTATGAGATTCAAGTCAACCAGTTGGACCCGCGCCTGCGCATGCCGATGTGTGACAAGGAATTGACAGCCACCCTGGAAAGCCCGGCCCAGCCCATCGGCCGGGTGACCGTTAAACTACGCTGTGAAGGCGCCTCGCCCTGGACTGTGTTTGTGCCGGCCCAAGTCAAATTGTTCCGCGACGTAGTGGTGGTGGCGCGGCCGTTGAAGCGCACCGGCATTGTTGGTAATGACGATGTTGCGCTGCGTGAACGGGATATCAGCCTGATCAACCAGGGTTATCTGACCTCTCCGGACCAGGCCATCGGGCAGAGGCTTACCCGACCAATGGTCACCGATCAGGTCATCACGCTTGTTCATCTGGAACAGGCTGAAGTGATTCGCAAGGGCGATCAGGTGGTGATTTCCGCCAGCAGCGGCGGGTTGAACGTACGAATGCCGGGTGAGGCGCTGTCCAACGGCGGTATGAGCGAACAGATCCGAGTCAAGAACCTCAACTCCAACCGTGTGATCAAGGCGCGCGTGACGGCCCCTGGCCAAGTCGAGGTAGCACTATAGATAACTGGAATCAATAGCCCGCTTTTCCTACACTGTGGGTTGGATGCCGAGCCGTACAGGTTTTATTGTCACTCGAGCCTAAAGTTTGTTCGGGTATGGCCGAAAACATGGCAAGCGTCCATATACCCAGAGGTTTTTTATCATGGTCATTGATTTCAATCGTTTAAATAGCACCCAGCCCTTGCCGGGTAATACGCGTACCAGCGGTGCCAAGGAAAGCGTAGAAGCCAAGTCTCAGCCGCTGCCCGCCAAGGCAGAGCAGGCGAGCGCGAGTGGGGAATCGGTACACCTGAGCAATGAGGCTCAACAGTTGCAGAAAGTCACTGACTCGTTGCGCGATCAACCGATTGTCAATAAAGCCCGTGTGGCCGAATTGAAACAGGCGATCGCCGATGGCACTTATACAGTCGACAGCAACCGTGTAGCCAGCAAGCTGCTTAACTTCGAAGCCGAGCGCTAGGCAAAGGCCTGCGCTGGGCTTCTGGACGCTTAACACCCAAGGCCAGCCATGCACCACGACGAACATTTGCTTGAACTGATCATTAATGATCTGGCGCCGACGCAACAATTGCTCGAGCTGCTTAAAGAGGAGTCCCTGGCACTGTATGGCCGGGATATGCCGCTGCTCGAAGAAATACTGGCGCGCAAACAGTCGCTGATCGTGCTGCTCGAACAGCACGGCAAGAAGCGCAGCGAGATTCTCATGAGCCTCGGCCTGCCCGCCGATCACGACGGCCTGGCACAGCTGGCGAGTCACTCCTCGGTCGGCGATCAATTGCTGGTACAAAGCAAAGAACTCAATCAACTGCTCACCCAGTGCCAGGAAGCCAACCTGCTCAACGGCCAGTCGATTCAGCTTCAGCAGGCCACCACCGCCAATCAATTACGCATACTCCATGGCGGCGAGCCTCCGGCCCTGTATAACGCCCAAGGTTCCACTTCACGCCTGGTCAAGCCAAGCACCCGCAGCCAGGCCTGACGTCGGTTTACAGCGCGACCTATCCAAGTTGCGCCAGATACTGGCAAAATGCCGGTTCTTGCGAGTAGTCGTATATTGCCTGGAGATGGAACAACCGTGTTCAACGCCCCTAATGCGGAAGATGCACCGCAGCCACCGAAGGTCCTCACCACGCCTCTGGAAATCGCCAGCACTCTGCGAATGCTCCAAGAAAGCCATGATCCACTGATCATCACTTTCAACGAACGCAGCCAACGCTTCCAAAGTTATCTCGTGGACATCGACCGGGACAGCAAGACGCTGGTACTGGACGAAATGATTCCGCGTGACGGTGAACGCCACCTCGAAAGTGGCGAATCCTTTCGCATCGAAGGTTTCCATGATGGTGTGCGGGTTGCCTGGGAAAGTAACGGCACCCTGAGCATCAGCGAGAAAGACGGCCACCGCATCTACAAGGGCAGCCTGCCCGCCGAGGTGATCTACCATCAACGTCGTAATGCGTTCCGCGCTGCATTGAAGTTGGCGCAGTTGGTGGACATCGAACTGGGTGGCGAGAAGCTTAAGGCACCGATCGGCGGCAAGCTGCTGGACATCTCGGCCACCGGTTGCAAATTGCGCTTTGAAGGCGACATTTCCGAACGCTTGCAACTGGGCCAGGTCTATGACCGCTTTATCGCCGCGCTACCGTTCGGCAGCATGACTACCTCTGTCGAGTTGCGTTACCTGCATTTCGAAGACAAGATCAACACAACCTTCGCGGGGATACGCTTCCATAACATGAGCGGCCTGGTGCAGCGTCAGGTGGAGCGTGTTGTGTATCAACTGCAGCGTGAAGCGCGACGTTTCGACAAGGATGACGACCTGTAAGCCTTGAGCGCGGAAGTAAAAAAAACGGGCAGATCCTGATGGGATCTGCCCGTTTTTTTGTTCAGGGACGCGCCCTGCTCAGATCATGGGGATGATCTTCCGAGTCCGCTGACTCCGCTGGAGCCTGCTCAGCCGGCTCGTCAACCGTCGCGGCCTGGTCGGCGTCGGAGTCGGGCTCTGAATCAGGAACAGTGACCTGCATCTGCTCCTGTACCACCTGTTCATCCACTCGCGGGTCCAGCGCGGCCACCAACGGAGAGCTGGACATACTGTCAGGCATCGCCACGTGATGCAGGGGTGCATCGTCTACCTGATGCAGGTTAGTCACCGCCTTCGGCCGAATACGCCATACCAGGATCACTGCGCATAGGCTGAAGAATGCATACAGCATCTGGCTGCCGAACAGCTTCATCACCACGCCAGCCAAGAGCGGGCCGACACTGGCACCCACGCCGTAAGTCATCAGCAACATCGCGGTCAGCGATACCCTGCGGTCACCTTCCACATGGTCGTTGGAAAAAGCCACTGCCAACGGGTAAAGGCAAAACTGCACGAGTGAACATAGAAAGCCCGCCACGAACAGCACTTCCAGAGGGACCTGAGTCATGATCGCCAAGGGCAACGCCGCCACCGCCAAACACAAGGCAAAGCAGCGAATCAGCAGCGCGCGGTCGTAGCGGTCCGACAACCAGCCCAAAGGCCACTGCACGAGCAGTCCAGCGAAAATACAGGACCCCATGAACAGACCGACTTGCTCGGTCGTCAATCCCTGCTGGGAGGCATAGAGCGGCGCAAGGCCGTAGAACGAGCCGACAATCAGTCCGGCCCCCAGCACCGTGCTGAGAGACTGTGGCACACGCTTGATGAAGAAACGCGGCTCCATTGGGGCCGGGTGCAACGCGGCGGGGTGAATACGTCGGGTCATGGCCACCGGCACCAGGCACAGGGCAAAGCACAGCGCCACCAGCATCAACAGTTCAAGCCCCAGGTGGGGATGCATTACCAGTATCAGTTGGCCCAGCACCAGTCCGAGGTAGGAGGCGATCATATAACCGCTGAACACTACGCCGCGCTGCTTGGCATCTGCCTGCTCGTTGAGCCAGCTTTCGATGACCATGTACTGGCACATCATCCCCAGACCCACGATCATCCGCAGTACGATCCAGGCCGGTAGCCAATCGATCAAGCCATGACCCAGCACAGCCGCGCCGACAATCCCGGCGCAGGTAGCGTAGGCGCGTATATGCCCGACACGGGCAATCAACCGGTGCCCGATCTTGCCACCCAGCACCAGTCCAAAGTAGTTGGCAGCCATCAGCGCACCCACCCACAGGCTGTCGACATTGTCAGCCGCCAAGCGCAAGGCTAAATAAGTACTGAGCAGGCCGGAGCCGATCAGCATCATCAAGGAGGCAAAATAAAGGGCTCGAAAAGATTTCCAGATTTGGCGCATCGGCGTTCCGAGCGGCTCCTTGCAGTGAGGGGACAGGGCTATCGCATGATAGTCCGCGGTGGTCGAGTCCGGACTGGTGGCATAAGCCATTCCGGGAATTATTTTGCTTACAGCTCAGACGCTGCAGGCGTGTATGCGAGATACATAGAGCGGAGATAAATATACAACGCACCACCTGTGAACCTTGATCATGAGCAAGGTTCGACTGGTGTTTGGATATCTGCCATAAAATATTTGAATAAAGCGATCTATAGATGCTGAGCATGTCCGGTACGTTCGCACTAGCGTCGGCGGCATTTGCGAGCAAGCACGTACCTGCAGGGAATGGGGTTTTCGATCGCCCAAAACAAAACCCCTGTTTGCGCAAGCAAACAGGGGTTCTGGAATTTAATCTTGACGATGACCTACTCTCACATGGGGAAACCCCACACTACCATCGGCGATGCATCGTTTCACT
>NZ_JASLAW010000217.1 GCF_030147005.1 Pseudomonas sp. | reverse complement strand
GGCCTTTAACAAACTGCTCGATCAGTTCTTGGGGGATCGAGGGTAACTCCCTCGCTGCTGCATTGGCGGGCTTCTTTTTTGTCGGCATACATGCACCTCTAGCTACATGTTATGCCCGAACACAAAATTTCTGACAGTCTCCCGATTACCTGCGCAGAAAAAATAGACTCACGGAACACCTGTCCTCTCGCCCTGCAAGCTCCCAGGCCTCAAACGCTCCTGCGCGCAGACGCAGGCCGTGAAAATACGACTGAGGCCCGCCCCAGGCATGTCAACGCGAGCCCATAAACGCCTGGTGCAGTTCGGCCAGCGTCTCGAAATGCCAGGTCGGCGCCTCAGCATTCAACTCTTCAAAACTGCCAAACCCATACCCCACCGCCGCGCAGTCCAGCCCATTGCTGCGCGCGCCGATCAGGTCATGCTTGCGATCACCGATCATCAGGGTGGTGGTTGGGTCCAGCCCCTCTTCACGCACCAGGTGCGCGATCAGCTCGACCTTGTTGGTGCGCGTGCCATCCAGCTCGCTGCCGTAAATAACCTTGAAGTGCCTGGCAAAGTCGAAATGCCGCGCGATCTCACGGGCGAATTCCCACGGCTTGGATGTCGCCACATACAGCTGGCGGCCCTGGCTGCTCAGTTCTTCCAGCAAGGGCATCACGCCGTCGAACACATGGTTTTCATATAGCCCGGTGACCTTGAAGCGCTCGCGATAAAAATTCACCGCTTCCCACGCCTTAACCTCGTTGAAGCCATAGAACTGCATGAACGCTTGCAGCAACGGGGGCCCAATGAAGTGTTCGAGCCTGGTCAAGTCCGGCTCATCGATGCCCAGTTTGCCGAGGGCATACTGGATCGAGCGGGTGATGCCCTCGCGTGGGTCGGTAAGGGTGCCATCGAGGTCGAACAGGACGGTGGAGTGATGCAAGGTCATTGGTCGAATCCTTCAGCGATGTGCAGGTCTTTGAGCTTCACGTAGTTCGCCGCGCTGTAGGTGAAAAAGGCACGTTCCTTGTAGGTCAGCGGGCGGACCTGTTTAACCGGGCTGCCGACGTACAAAAAGCCGCTGTCGAGCTTCTTGCCCGGCGGCACCAGGCTGCCGGCACCAATGATCACGTCATCTTCCACCACGGCGCCGTCCATCACGATGCTGCCCATGCCGATCAGGATGCGGCTACCCACGGTGCAACCATGCAGCATGACTTTATGGGCGATGGTCACGTCGTCACCGATCAACAGCGGGAAACCGTCCGGGTTGAACGGGCCGGCGTGGGTGATGTGCAGCACACAACCGTCCTGCACGCTGGTGCGCGCCCCGATACGGATGCGATGCATGTCGCCGCGAATCACCGTCAATGGCCAGACTGAGCTGTCGGCGCCGATTTCGACATCGCCGATCACCACCGCCGAAACATCGACAAACGCCCCGGAGCCCAGGGTTGGCGTGTGGTTCTGATAGGTGCGAAGGGTCACGATAGCCTCTCTCTGTTGTACTGATAGCTGCGGTGGGTGTTGATTGTAATTAAGATGGCCCCATCTTTGTCTTATCTGTTTCTTCAGCCAAGGTGCCAACCGTGAGCGCGAACAACCCTCTTCTGCAGCCCTACGACCTGCCGCCGTTCTCGGCGATCCGTGCCGAGCACGTCCAGCCGGCCATCGAACAGATCCTGGCCGATAACCGTGCAGCGATCGCAGACATCCTGCAAAGCCAGGGTAAAAATCCGACATGGGCAGGCCTGGTTCTGGCCATGGACGAGCTCAACGATCGCCTCGGCGCGGCCTGGAGTCCTGTCAGCCACCTTAATGCGGTATGTAACAGCGCCGAGCTGCGCGAAGCCTACGAGGCTTGCCTGCCGGCATTGAGCGCCTATTCCACCGAAATGGGCCAGAACCGTGAGCTGTTTCAGGCCTTCGAAGCCTTGGCCAACAGCCCGGAAGCCGCCGGTTTCGATGTGGCGCAGAAAACCATTCTGGAACACTCCCTGCGCGACTTCCGCCTGTCGGGCATCGATTTGCCGCCGGAGCAGCAAAAGCGCTACGCCGAAGTGCAAAGCAAGCTTTCGGAGCTGGGCAGCAAATTCTCCAACCAGTTGCTGGACGCCACCCAGGCCTGGACCAAGCACGTCACCGACGAAGCTACGCTGGCCGGCCTGACCGATTCGGCCAAGGCACAAATGGCCGCCGCCGCCCAGGCCAAGGGGCTCGATGGTTGGTTGATCACCCTCGAATTTCCGAGCTATTACGCAGTAATGACCTACGCCCAGGACCGAGCCCTGCGTGAAGAAGTCTACGCGGCCTACTGCACCCGCGCGTCGGACCAAGGCCCGAATGCCGGTCAGAATGATAACGGCCCGGTGATGGAACAGATCCTGGACCTGCGTCAGGAACTGGCACAGCTGTTGGGCTACGCATCGTTCGCCGAACTGAGCCTTGCCACCAAAATGGCGGAGTCCAGCGACCAGGTGCTGAGTTTCCTGCGCGACCTGGCCCAGCGCAGCAAACCGTTCGCGACCCAGGACCTGCAGCAGCTCAAGGCCTACGCCGCCGAACAAGGCTGCGCCGACCTGCAGAGCTGGGACAGCGGTTTCTACGGCGAAAAACTGCGCGAGCAACGCTACAGCGTGTCCCAGGAAGCCCTGCGCGCTTACTTCCCGATCGACAAAGTATTGGGCGGCCTGTTCGCCATCGTGCAGCGCCTGTACGGCATTGAAATCGCCGAGCAGAAGGGCTTCGACGCCTGGCACCCGGATGTGCGCCTGTTCGAGATCAAGGAAAACGGCCAGCATGTCGGCCGCTTCTTCTTCGACCTGTATGCGCGCGCCAACAAGCGTGGCGGTGCCTGGATGGACGGCGCCCGCGACCGCCGCCGCACGATCGACGGTGTGCTGCAAAGCCCGGTGGCCAATCTGGTGTGCAACTTCACCCCGGCCGACAGCGGCAAGCCTGCCCTGTTGACTCACGACGAAGTCACCACCTTGTTCCACGAATTCGGCCATGGCCTGCACCACCTGCTGACCCGCGTCGAACATGCCGGCGTGTCCGGCATCAACGGCGTGGCCTGGGATGCGGTGGAGTTGCCGAGCCAGTTCATGGAGAACTGGTGCTGGGAGCCTGAAGGCCTGGCGCTGATTTCGGGCCACTACGAAAGCGGTGAGCCATTGCAGCAGGACCTGCTGGAAAAAATGCTCGCGGCGAAAAATTTCCAGTCCGGCCTGATGATGGTGCGTCAGCTTGAGTTCTCGCTGTTCGACTTCGAACTGCACGCCACCCACGGCGATGGCCGCAGTGTGGCGCAAGTGCTGGAAGGCGTGCGCGATGAAGTCTCGGTGATGCGCCCACCGGCCTACAACCGCTTTCCCAACAGCTTCGCGCACATTTTCGCTGGCGGTTATGCCGCAGGTTATTACAGCTACAAGTGGGCGGAAGTGCTGTCGGCGGATGCCTTTTCCAAGTTCGAAGAAGACGGCGTGCTCAATGCCCAGACCGGTCGCGCCTTCCGTGAAGCCATACTCGCGCGGGGCGGTTCCCAGGAACCGATGGTGTTGTTCGTCGACTTCCGCGGACGCGCGCCGTCGATTGACGCACTCTTGCGCCACTGCGGCCTGAGTGAGGACGTGGCAGCATGAGTGAAGGGCCTGTGATTACCAAAAAGCAATTTATCGCCGGGGCGGTCTGCCCGGCGTGCAGCGAGCCCGACAAGTTGAAGATGTGGACCGAAGACGACGTGCCGCACCGCGAGTGTGTGGCCTGTGGTTATACCGATACGCTCAATGACCAAGGCCTGTCGGTGCCCAAGGAATTGGGCACGCGGGTCAATACGTCGGCGTTGAAAGCACCGGCGGACCCGAAGGTGCAAGCGGTGCAGTTCTTTCCCAATCCGAAGCTGAAAAAAGGCTGACGGTCTTACGCCATCCAAAAGGTAAGAGGGCGCTTGCCCTAATGCCGGTCAGTTAAGCGCTAAAGCAGAACAACCTGCGACCTGTGGCGCGGGAGCTTGCTCCCGCTGGACTGCATAGCAAACCCATTTTTGGGGCCGCTTCGCGCCCCAGCGGGAGCAAGCTCCCTCGCCACAGT
>NZ_JASLAW010000003.1 GCF_030147005.1 Pseudomonas sp. | reverse complement strand
GTCCCTGTGGCGAGGGAGCTTGCTCCCGCTGGACTGCGTAGCAGTCCCATTTTTGGGGCCGCTTCGCGCCCCAACGGGAGCAAGCTCCCTCGCCACAGGTCGCAGGTTTTTCTGCTTTAGCGCTTAACTGACCGGCATTAGGGTTTGCCCGCGAGAGCCACGGGTATCTACACAACGTTGATGCGAAGCCTGACGTGTGGCGAGGGAGCTTGCTCCCGTGGCGGCCGAGCAGCCAACGCGACGCTTAGCTGTCGGATGACGCGCATCCCAACGGTGGGAGCAGGCTTGCCTGCGAAGCGGAAGGTCAGTCATTGCATCGTCGACTGACACTCCGTAATCGCGGCGAGCCCCCTGCCGCAAGGGTTATGAGGTGTCTTTAGAGCACCTTATCCAACGTGATCGGAAACTCCCGCACCCGCTTGCCGGTGGCGTGGTAAATCGCGTTCGCCACCGCCGCCGCTACCCCCACGATGCCAATCTCGCCCACGCCTTTGGAGCCAAGGGCGTTGACGATTTCGTCGTGTTCTTCGACAAACACCACATCAATTTCGCCAATGTCCGCATTCACCGGGATGTGGTATTCGGCCAGGCTGTGGTTCATGTAGCGTCCCAGGTGATGGTCGATCTGGGTCTCTTCGTGCAGCGCCATGCCAATGCCCCACACCACCCCGCCGAGGATCTGGCTGCGCGCCATCTTCGGGTTGACCACGCGCCCTGCCGCTATCGCGCTGACCACCCGGCTGACTTTGATCGTGCCCAGGTCTTCATCGACCCGCACTTCCACAAACACCGCCGAATGGGTGGCCGTGGCATAGCCGTCACGTTTTTTGTCCGGCTCGCTGTCGACCTGCACCTCCAGCGCCTCTTCGCCACTGTCCTTGACCAACTGCGCCAACGACACACTCACATCACCTGTATGCAGATGGCCGTCTTCAAAGCGCACAGCCTCGGCCTGCTCGAACACCGGGTACGTCTGCCGAGCGACGGCCAGCAGTTTGGCGGTCAATGCTTCACACGCCTGCTGCACGGCGGTGCCGACGGAGGACACGGTAAACGAGCCGCCCTGCAGCGGCGCCGTGGGCAATGAAGAATCACCGAGCACAAAGCGTACATCCGACATCGCCACACCACTGGCTTGCGCCGCGATCTGGGTCATCACCGTGTACGTACCGGTGCCGATGTCCGTGGTGGCGCTGCTGACGGTGAGTGTGCCGTCGGTTTCGATGCGCGCCTTGGCACTGGCTTTCATCTGCATGGCTTCCCACACCCCGCCGGCCATGCCCCAGCCGAGCAACTGGCGGCCGTCGCGCATGCTGCGCGGTTCAGGGTTGCGCTGGCTCCAGCCAAAACGCTCGGCGCCTTCGCTGTAACACTCGCGCAGGGCTTTGCTCGACCAGGGCTTGTCTTCGTTCTGGTTACGCTCGGCGTAGTTGATCAGGCGCAGTTGCACCGGATCTATGCCTAAGGCGCAGGCCAGTTCATCCATGGCGCATTCCAGGCCAATCACGCCCAGGGCAGCGCCGGGGGCACGCATGTCCAGTGGGGTGAACACGTCCAGCGGCACCAGTTTGTAGGTCAATTGCACGTTATCGCAGTGGTAGAGCATGCCGCTCCACTCCACCACGTGTTCGCTGAAATCCTCGAAGCGTGAGGTCTGGCCAATCGCCGTATGCCCCAGGGCCAGCAAGCGCCCGTTAGCGGCGGCGCCCATCTGCAAGCGCTGCAAGGTGCGCGGGCGGTAGCCGAAGGTGAACATCTGTTGGCGGGTCAGGGTCACGCGCACCGAGCGTTTGAGCGCCAGCGATGCCATCACCGCCAGCGGCAACTGGTACTGCGGGCGCAGGCCCGAACCAAAGGCGCCACCGACGAACGCGGCGAAGACGCGCACCTGGCTTTTATCCAGGCCAAACACCTTTTGCACATACGCCTGGCAGTTCTGCGGGCCCTGGGTCTTGTCGTGGATGTGCAGCGTGCCGTCCGGCTGGTACAGCACGGTGCTGGCGTGGGGCTCCATCGGGTTATGGTGTTCGACGGGCGTGCTGTAGTGCAGGTCGAGGCTGATGGCCGCGCCGGCCCATTCGGCCTGGAAGTTGCCACGCGGGCCGGGCGGTGTCTGGGGCGAAGGGTGGGCCGATTCCTGCTGGGCGATCAGGTCCGTTTCGAAGTCTTGCGCCGCGTATTCAATGTCGACCAGCGAGCCGGCATGGTGCGCCAGCTCCAGGTTATCGGCGATCACCAGGGCCAGCGGCTGGCCGCTGTAAAGCACGCGGTCGTTATACAGCGGGCGAAATGGCGAGCCGTCGGCGGCATCCGCATCGGCGAAGGCGTCGTCGTAGCTGGCGATTTTCGGGCGATTGAGGTGATCAATGACCGCCACCACGCCCGGCAGCGCCAAGGCCCTGGAGGCGTCTATCCGAATGACCCGGCCTTTGGCGATAGTGCTCGAGACTACGCTGCCATGCAGCAGGCCGTCCTCGGGAAATTCCCCGGCATAGCGCGCCTGGCCGGTGACCTTGAGCAGACCGTCGACACGGTCCAGGGGTTTGCCGATGGCGCTCATGGTTGTTCTCCTGCGACCGCAGCGTCGCTCAGTGCACGAATGATTGCGCGGCGCGCCAGCTTGATCTTGAAGCCGTTGTGTTGCAGCGGCTCGGCATCCTGCAGCAGGGCATCGGCGGCGTTACTGAACGTCTCGCGGCTGACTGTCCGGCCGATCAGCGACGCTTCCACGGCACGGTCACGCCAGGGTTTGTGGGCCACGCCGCCAAGGGCCAGGCGGGCGTCGATGATCTCATCGCCGTCCAGCTCCAGGGCGGCGGCAACCGAAACCAGTGCGAAGGCATAGGACGCACGGTCGCGGATTTTCAGGTAGTGACTGTGACGGGCAAGATTATCGGCAGGCAATTCAACGGCGGTGATCAGTTCGTCGTCGCCCAATTGGTTGTCGCGTTGCGGTGCGTCCCCAGGCAGGCGGTGGAAGTCGGCAAACTCGATGACCCGCGCCCCGGCGCGCCCTTGCACATGCACCCGCGCTTCCAGTGCCGCCAGGGCCACGCACATGTCCGAGGGGTGAGTGGCGACGCATTGCTCGCTGGCGCCGAGGATCGCATGGATGCGGTTCAAGCCGGTGCGCGCCGGGCAGCCGCTGCCGGGCTCACGCTTGTTGCACGGCACCGTGGCGTCATAGAAATAGTAGCAACGGGTGCGTTGCAGCAGGTTGCCGCCGGTACTGGCCATGTTGCGCAGTTGCGGCGAGGCCCCGGCAAGGATGGCTTGGGACAGCAACGGGTAACGCTGTTCGATCAGCGGGTGCCAGGCCAGGTCGGCATTGCTGACGAGCGCGCCGATGCGCAGGCCGCCCTCAGCGGTTTCTTCGATGGCGCGCAGCGGCAGTCCGGTGATATCGATCAGGTGCTCGGGACGGCTGATGTTCTCTTTCATCAAGTCCAGCAGGTTGGTGCCCCCGGCAATGAAGCGCGATGCTGCGCTGCTCAGGTGGACCGCCTCGTGCACATCGGCCGGTTTGCTGTAATGGAAGGGATTCATTGCTCACCTCCCCGGTTACCGCACGCCGGCAGCGCTTCTTCAATGGCGTCGCGGATATTGCTGTAGGCACCGCAGCGGCACAGGTTGCCGCTCATCAGTTCCTGGATCTGCGCGCTGTCGTGGGCGCGGCCTTCGTTGGCCAGGCCGACCGCCGAGCAGATCTGGCCGGGGGTGCAGTAGCCGCATTGGAAGGCATCGTGCTTGATAAAGGCTTGCTGCATCGGGTGCAGTTGGTCGCCGTCGGCCAGGCCTTCGATGGTGGTCAGCTCGGCGCCGTCGCACATCACAGCCAGGGTCAGGCAGGCGTTTACGCGCTTGCCATCACGCAAGACGGTGCAGGCGCCGCACTGGCCGTGGTCGCAGCCCTTTTTGCTGCCGACCAGGTCGAGCTGCTCGCGCAGCAAGTCCAGCAAGGTGGTCCAGGGCAACACACTCAATTGGCGATCCTGGCCATTCAAGGTCAAGCGTATCGGGTGGGCAACGAACGGCTGGGCCGCCGCGCCATTGGGGGTCGCGCTCATAAACACCTCACGGGTTGGTCTACATCCGCGGCGTTCAGGAAAATCGCCGTCTCAGGGGTACGACTTCCAAGGGTTTTGAGCGTTCAAGATGATTGATCAGCGGATATTGAGCTGGGTTTTCAGCGTGTTCTGCGGAGGATTGATCGACGTATTGGTGAATTCGAACCAGCCCTGGGCCTGCACGTTCAGGTCAAACACATAGATGTAGCCCATCAACGTGCCCACGCCGTTGCAGGCCTCACTGATGTTTCCCACCTCGCACACCGCCGTGCGCTGCCCGTTCAACTCGGCGCCGTTGAAGCGGCCCATCGGGCTATTGCCCAGGCCGACCTCCATCACTGAAACCTTCGTAGGCCCACGGTGCTCGCACATCTGGGTGGTTTGCACGCGCTCCGGGATGGCCTCGCTGCATTTGCTCGACTCGACCTTGAACACCCGCACCTCGCTCAAAGCCGGTGCAGCCGCGCCCCACGCCGGTGCTGCACCGAGCCACAGGCTCAGACAAGGGATCAGCGCTAGACTCCACACATTGGCTTTTTTCATGCTGTCGATGACCTGCTGTTGAACGTTGGCGCAGTATGCCTCAAGGCCATGCGCCACACAGCCTCGGCTGCTGGTATGATGCGCCGCTTTTTCCGATCCTCTCTGAAGCCACAAGCGCTTGGCGCAGTTTGTGCTTTGACTTAGAGGTCAACAAATCACGACGCAAGATAGCGTCACAGGGAGCCGGCATGCTGGAAAAGCTGTTTCAACTCAAAGCCCACAACACCAACGTGCGCACCGAGATTCTTGCGGGTATCACCACATTCCTGGCCATGGCCTACATCCTGTTCGTCAACCCGAGCATCCTCGGCGAAACCGGCATGGACAAAGGCGCGGTGTTTGTCGCGACGTGCCTGGCGGCGGCCATCGGTTCGACGGTGATGGGCCTGATCGCCAACTACCCGATCGCCCTGGCGCCGGGCATGGGCCTCAATGCCTTCTTTACCTACACCGTGGTCCTGCACATGGGCCACACCTGGCAGGTTGCATTGGGCGCGGTGTTCATTTCGGCGGTGCTGTTCTTCCTGCTGTCGATCTTCCGTATCCGTGAGTGGATCATCAACAGCATCCCCCTGCCCCTGCGCTCGGCGATTGCCGCCGGCATCGGCCTGTTCCTGGCGCTGATCGCCCTGCACAACGCCGGTATCGTGGTCGCCAACCCGGCCACCCTGGTGGGCCTGGGCGATCTGAAACAACCGGCACCGATCCTCGCCACCCTCGGTTTCGTGCTGATCGTCGCGCTGGAGGCCCTGGCGGTACGCGGCGCCGTGCTGATCGGCATTCTGGCGGTGACCATTGTCTCCATCCTGCTGGGCGTCACCCCGTTCGGCGGCGTGACCTCGATGCCACCGTCCCTGGCGCCGACCTTCCTGCAACTGGACATCAAGGGCGCGCTGGACATCGGCCTGGTCAGCGTGATCTTCGCGTTCCTGTTCGTCGACCTGTTCGACAACTCCGGCACCCTCATCGGCGTCGCCAAGCGCGCCGGCCTGATGGGCAAGGACGGCCATATGCCGAAAATGGGCCGTGCACTGATCGCCGACAGTACGGCGGCCATGGCCGGTTCGCTGCTGGGCACCTCGACCACCACCAGCTACATCGAATCCGCAGCCGGCGTAAGTGCCGGTGGCCGCACCGGCTTGACCGCCATTGTGGTCGCGATCCTGTTCCTGCTGGCGCTGTTCTTCTCGCCACTGGCGGCCAGCGTACCGGCCTTCGCCACCGCGCCGGCGCTGCTGTTCGTGGCTGTCTTGATGACGTCCGGCCTGGCCGAAATCGACTGGGATGACATTACTGTGGCAGCGCCGGTGGTAATCACCGCCCTGGCGATGCCCTTCACTTACTCCATCGCCAACGGCATCGCCTTCGGTTTCATCGCCTGGACCGCCATCAAGCTGCTTTCGGGCCGCTACCGTGAGCTGAACCCGGCACTGGTGATTCTGTCGATTCTGTTTGTGATCAAGCTGGGCTGGTTCAACGCATGACTTTTGACGCCGCACGCTACACCGCTCAACTGCAAGACAAGGTCACGCGCCTGCGTGACCTGCTGGCACCGTTCGATGCGCCCGAGCCGCAAGTCTTCGACTCGCCGCCGCAGAACTTCCGCCTGCGCGCGGAGTTCCGCCTGTGGCGCGAAGGCGGGGAACGCCACTACGCGATGTTCGCGCAGGACGACAAGCGCACGCCGATCCTCATCGAAGAATTCCCCATTGCCAGCCAGCGCATCAACCAGTTGATGCCGCAGCTCAAGGCCGCCTGGCAAGCCAGCGCCGCCCTGAGCCACAAACTGTTCCAGGTGGAGTTCCTGACCACCCTGGCCGGTGACGCGATGATCACCCTGTGCTATCACCGCCCGCTGGATGAGCACTGGCACGCCGCCGCAAACCAACTGGCGGCTGAGCTGAACGTGAGCATCATCGGCCGCTCCAAGGGCAAGCGCGATGTGATCGGCCGCGACTACGTGGTGGAAAAACTCGAGGTCGGCGGCCGCACGTTCAGCTACCGCCAACCCGAAGGCGCCTTCACCCAACCCAACGGCACGGTGAACCAGAAGATGCTCAACTGGGCATACGACGCTTTGGGCGATCGCGCGGATGACTTGCTGGAGCTGTACTGCGGCAACGGCAATTTCACCCTGCCACTGGCGACCCGCGTGCGTAACGTGCTGGCCACCGAAATCAGCAAGACATCGGTCAATGCGGCCCTGAGCAACCTCGATGAAAATGCGCTGGGTAACGTCACCCTGGTGCGCCTCTCCGCCGAAGAACTCACAGAGGCGCTGAATGAAGTGCGCCCGTTCCGTCGCCTGCACGGCATCGACCTGAAAAGCTACGAATTCGGCAGCGTATTCGTCGACCCGCCCCGCGCCGGCATGGACCCGGACACCTGCGAACTGACCCGGCGTTTCGACAACATCCTGTACATTTCCTGCAACCCGGAAACATTGGCGGCGAATATCGCGCAGTTGCATGACACGCACCGCATTACCCAATGCGCAATGTTTGACCAGTTCCCGTGGACGCACCATATGGAATCCGGGGTGTTACTGACCCGCCGATAACCTTTCTGCGCAACGCCCGGCTCTGAAGCGTGGGAGCCGGGCTCGGCATAATGCCAGTCAGTTAAGGAGGAGCGCTTTACCGTGGCGAGGGAGCTTGCTCCCGCTGGACTGCATAGCAGTCCTATTTTCCGGGGCCGCTTCGCGGCCCAGCGGGTGCAAGCTCCT
>NZ_JASLAW010000147.1 GCF_030147005.1 Pseudomonas sp. | reverse complement strand
TTTTTTTCAAAAAGTTCGAGCTGGGTGTCGTTCTATTCATATGGCATTCAACTTTCTCCTTCTTCACAGGGCCTGTATAGCCGACGATAGTCAGCAGGGGCCACGACACTGCATGTGTCGTTGCTTGCCGCAGGAGGGCAGGCCTCTTTTGCCCTGAAAGTGTTACAGCGCAGCATTGAATACTGCTGCAGGGGGGGCTGATGGAATGATCCGATCATGGGCCGAAAAACCCATGGCTGGCAACCGCTTATTGGTCACTGATCCGGGGGGGCTACTCGTAGGTGGGCGCTGGAGCGAGGGAGTGCGCGCCGCAAGGCAGCGACGCGCGAAGACAAGCCAGGGTTACTTTTTCTTCTTGGCCGGCGCCGGGCAGTCAGCTTCGGCGAATTTTACCGACGCTACGGGACGGTTGGTCTTGTTCTCGGTGATTTCGTAGCGCATAACCGCGCCCTTCGCCATCAGCTCGCGATAGCCTGGGTTGGTGCATACGCTACGGCCCAGTTGGAAATACACCGCCTTGGGGTTGGCACGCATTTGTTCAGCGCGGTCAGGCAGTACGCTGAGATGATCGATCAGCTGCATGCCCTCAACGGTGTAGGCCACTTCCAGGGTTTTTTCATCAATTTCCCGGGGCAGGTCCTTGTTGCTTTCGGTCGCGACGCTTTGCAGCTTGCGGTTCATTTGAGCCTCCAGCAGCGAGGCCGCGTGGGCGCCCATGGGCAAGGCCAGCGCAATAGCGACGGATGGGGCAACGAGGCGCAGCATGGAACGCAGCATCAAACTCTCCTGATTCGGTTACTGGTGCATAGACCAGCCACTGCGCTGTGCGTTCAGTGGCGCGCAATTATAGGTGAGCACCGGCCACTCCAGCCAGGCGTATCGCTGGTAAACTGCGCCCACTTCAATTCCTTTCGAGCTCCCCCGTGTCGATCTACCCGTTTTTATGGCGCATCCAATGAGCCACGCAGTCTCCCGCTTGCGTACCCAACGCCTGGCCAGAGCCGTCAGGCCTTTCGTCAATCGGGGATCGCGTGCCGAGCGGTGTGCCGGTTGCCGAGTGATTCCCGAGTATTGCCTGTGCGCGTGGCGACCGACGGTTGCGGCCAAATCTGCGATGTGCCTGTTGATGCACGATGTCGAGCCGATGAAACCCAGCAACACCGGCTGGCTGATCGCCGATGTTATCGACGACACCACCGCGTTCGCCTGGTCGCGGACCGAAGTCGATCCGCAGCTGCTCACCTTGCTGGCCGATCCGCAGTGGCAGCCGTACATCGTGTTCCCCGGCGAATTCGTGGCGCCTGAACGGGTGGTCAGCGCGGTTAATGCAGGAGAGGGCAAGCGCCCGCTGTTCATTCTGCTGGACGGAACCTGGAGTGAAGCGCGCAAGATGTTTCGCAAAAGCCCGTACCTTGAGCATTTGCCGGTGCTGAGCCTGGCGCCGGAGCAGTTGTCACGTTACAAGTTGCGCCGCTCCAAGCGTGATGATCATTTCTGCACCGCCGAGGTCGCCGCACTGTGCCTGGAGCTGGCTGATGATCAGGCCGCCAGCGAAGTGCTGGACGCCTACCTTGATGTCTTCAGCACGCACTATCTGGCCGCCAAGTTTCAGTTGCCTCTGGATGAAACGGACGTTGTCCACACACGTTTGGCGCCCTATATCCCGACGGTATGACCAGTCGACGTTTGCATGATGGCACCTTAATCACGCAACCCGCTAAAATCCCCATGGGCGTAGTGCTTGACCCCCCAGGCTGCGCTGGGCATGCTGGGCGCCGATTGGGGCGCTACCGTGGTTTTTCGACGTTGTTTCGCGTGTTTTTAACGTTGAGCGTGCCCCGTGGCGATGGCTGCCTGGCCGTTGCCTTGTGTACTGGCGAGCTCTGAACCCATCAGGGCTCCCGTAAAAAACAGGATCATTTAATCAATGGCCACATACGAAATCCTGATAGCCGATGACCACCCGCTGTTTCGCAGTGCGCTGCATCAGGCCGTTACCCTGGGCCTTGGCCCGGATGTCCGACTGGTCGAAGTCGCGAGCATTGCCGAGCTGGAAACCCGCTTGACCGAAAAATCCGACTGGGACCTGGTGCTGCTCGACCTGAACATGCCCGGTGCCTACGGTTTTTCGGGGTTGGTGCTGCTGCGCGGGCAATATCCGCAGATTCCCGTGGTGATGGTCTCGGCCCAGGAAGAAGCCGACGTGGTGGTGCGTTCCAAGGAGTTCGGCGCCAGCGGCTTCATTCCTAAGTCCAGCGCGATGGAAGATATTCAGCAGGCTGTGCGTGCAGTATTGGACGGCGATGTGTCCTGGCCACCGCAAGCGTTTGAAGAAATCAACGTGTCCGACGAGGCCAAGGCGGCGCGTGATGGCCTGGCCAGTTTGACGCCTCAGCAGTTCCGGGTGCTGACCATGGTCTGTGAAGGCTTGTTGAACAAGCAGATTGCCTACGAGCTGAGCGTGTCGGAAGCGACTATCAAGGCCCATGTCACTGCGATTTTCCGCAAGCTTGGCGTCCGCACGCGCACCCAGGCGGCGCTGCTTCTGCAACAACTTGAGTCAATTTCGCAGCATTGAGTTGCACTTATTCACGCTTTTTTGACTTTACGTGCTCTAGTTTCCCCACTCCTTTGGTTCAGTTGCCTACATCTATGTCGCCTTTCAAGGGTCAAACCGGTATCAAACGTATTTTCAACGCAGGTGGCTATTCCCTGGATGGCCTGCGCGCGGCTTTCACCGGCGAGGCGGCGTTCCGTCAGTTGGTACTGCTGAACGTCATCCTGATTCCGTTGAGTTTTTTCCTGCAGGTCAGCCGCGTCGAACGGGCATTGCTGATTGCCGTGTGCCTGCTGGCCCTGATCGTTGAATTGCTCAATTCGGCGGTAGAAGCGGCCATCGACCGCATTTCCCTGGACCGCCATCCGCTGTCGAAAAACGCCAAGGACATGGGCAGCGCCGCGCAATTCGTGGCCTTGACCATGATCACGCTGGTGTGGGCGGTGATTCTGATCTAACGATCAGGCGATGCTTGGCAGCACGATCTCGTCGCTGCGCTGAACCCCGGCGGTGAACGCGCGGCACAGTTCAAGGAACTCGCGCATCGCCGAGGTCTGGTACTTCTGTTTATGCCAGATAAAGTAGAACTGCCGGGCCAAGTCCAGGTCCGGGGTTTCTACCGGCACCAGGCTGCCACGACGGAACGCATCGCGCAGTGCCAGCCGCGAAATACAACCAATCCCCAAACCTGATTCCACTGCCCGTTTGATGGCCTCGGTGTGTTCCAGCTCCAGGCGGATATTCAACGCGCTGCGGTGATGGCGCATGGCCTGATCAAACGTCAGGCGCGTGCCTGAGCCTTGCTCACGCAGGATCCACGCCTCCTGGGTTAACTCATTCATGCTTGCCGCGCCACGCTTGGCCAAATGATGTTGGGGCGCGCAAAAAACCACCAGCTCATCCTCCACCCAGGTCTGTACTTCGATGTCCGGATGGCTGCAGTCGCCTTCGATTAGACCCAGGTCAATTTCGTAGTGCGCCACCTGATGCACGATATGGGCAGTGTTTTGCACATGCAGTTTCACCTGGCTCTCGGGGTGCTGCTGCATGAAACTGCCGATCAGCAGGGTGGCCAGGTAATTGCCGATGGTCAGGGTGGCGCCCACGGCCAGTGAGCCAAAACCGGACTTGCCGTTGAGCAGGTCCTCGATCTCCTTGGCCTGGTCCAGCAGGGCCACCGCCTGAGGCAACAATTGATGCCCCAAAGCATTGAGGCTCAGGCGTTTGCCGGCGCGGTCGAATAATTGGCAGCTGGATTGACGCTCCAGCTCGGTAATCGAAGTGCTGGCGGCGGATTGAGATAAGGCCAGAAGGCCAGCAGCGCGGGAGACGCTTTCCTGCTGGGCGACGGCGACGAAGACTTGCAGTTGACGAAGAGTAAATCGCATATCGATATAACCGATAACCCTTATCTTAATAATCCAGTTAACAGATATTGTCGCCGCCATTAGAATGCTGTGCAATTGCGCACTTCACATTTGGCGCAGACCCATTTCCAGGAGTCCCCCGTACATGAGCAACATGAACCACGAGCGTGTCCTCAGTGTTCATCACTGGAACGACACTCTGTTCAGCTTCAAGTGCACCCGCGATCCGGGTTTGCGCTTCGAGAACGGTCAGTTCGTGATGATCGGCCTGCAACAGCCCAACGGCCGCCCGCTCATGCGCGCCTACTCCATTGCCAGCCCGAACTGGGAAGAGCATCTCGAGTTCTTCAGCATCAAGGTGCCGGATGGCCCGCTGACTTCCCAGTTGCAGCATTTGAAGGAAGGCGACGAGATCATCATCAGCAAAAAACCGACAGGCACCCTGGTGCTTGACGACTTGAAGCCGGGCAAACACCTTTACCTGCTCAGCACCGGTACGGGCCTCGCGCCATTTATGAGCGTGATCCAGGACCCGGAGACCTACGAGCGCTTCGAAAAAGTGATCCTGTGCCACGGCGTGCGTTACGTCAACGAAGTCGCCTACCGCGAGTTCATCACCGAGCACCTGCCGCAGAATGAATTCTTCGGCGAGGCGTTGCGTGAAAAGTTGATCTACTACCCGACCGTCACCCGCGAGCCTTTCGAAAACGAAGGCCGCCTGACCGACCTGATGCGTAGCGGCAAGCTGTTCAGCGACATTGGCCTGCCGCCGATCAACCCCGAGGACGACCGCGCCATGTTGTGCGGTAGCCCAAGCATGTTGGACGAGACCAGCGAAGTGCTGAACAGCTTCGGGCTGAAAGTGTCGCCACGCATGCGTGAACCGGGTGATTACCTGATCGAGCGCGCCTTCGTCGAGAAGTGATTTGGGGTCACTTGTAGGAGCGAGCTTGCTCGCGAAGAACGTTAACGAATACGCTGGCACACTCTGAGTTAACGCGGTGCCTGCCCGTTTTTCGCGAGCAATCTCGCCCTTGCAGTCGAATGTGTTTACAAAGAAAAGCCCGCGTTGCCTGTAAAGGCCGCGCGGGCTTTTCGTTTGTGCGATTTACTGCGCCGGCACCACTTCAAGCACGCAAATCAGCCCCGCCTCGGGATAGTGCCAACGCACATCCACGTCCCAGAACTGCGCCCCGTATTCGCGCTCGGGCCCGGGCGTTTGATAGGCCGGTCGTGGATCCTGCGCCAGGCACTGATCAATCAGCTCCACCAATGGTTCACCAAGACGCTGGGCATGGCCTTGCGCCTGGTGCAGTGCAGTCTTGAGCCACTGCACGCCAATCAAAGGCGGCGCGCCGCTGGCGATGCTGTTGGTCGCCGTATCAACGATATCGGCATAGGGCACATACGGCTTGATATCCAGCACCGGCGTGCCGTCGAGCAGATCAATCCCGGATATCCACAGCCGCCCCGGCTCCACCTTGTCGAGCTTCACCACCGACTGGCCGATGCCATTGGGCCGATGCGTCGCACGCGTGGCAAACACGCCCATCGCGGTGTTGCCGCCCAGACGCGGCGGGCGCACTTTAAGGCGTGGCTTGTCTTCCAGCGCCTGGTGGAACAGAAACAGCAGCCACACGTGGCTGACCTGCTCCAGCCCCTGCACCGCCTCGCCGCCATCGAACGGCGCCACCAGCTCCAGCACGCCACGGGCGGCCGGCGCCAGTTGCGGCTGACGGGGGATGGCGAACTTCTCCTTGAAGCAGGAGCGTACGAAGCCGACCGGGGCGACCTGATAACTCATGGCTTACGCACGAACCCGTAGGGTCAGCCCCTTGAGGAAGTTGCGCAGCAACTGGTCACCACAGGTGCGGTAGTTGGTGTGGCCGAACTTGCGGAACAGCGCGCTCAGCTCAGGCTTGGACACCGGGAACTCGGCGGCTTTCAGGATGGCGTGCATGTCGTCTTCTTTCAGTTCGAAGGCCACGCGCAGTTTTTTCAGGATGATGTTGTTGGTCACGGGGGTTTCGATCGGCTGCGGCGGACGGCTTTCATCCTTGCCGCGCTTGAAAATCACCAGGCCATCGAGGAAATGCGCCATTACCTCATCCGGGCAGAACACAAAGCCTTCCTCTTCATCTTTCTTGAGGTAAGTCAGCAAGTCTTCCTTGGTCACGTCCATGCCGCCGAGCTTGGTGATCTCGACCATTTTGTTGTCGCTGATGTCGAGCATGTAGCGCACGCTGCGCAGTACGTCGTTGTGAATCATGGTGGGCAATCCTGGTTTTCAACGGGGTAGACTCGGCCCAATCAGGCCGTGTCGGGAAAGGGGCAACGGCTTAGAACTTCTCTTTGCCGGACAGGTAACGCCATTGGCCCACTGGCACTTTGCCAATGGAGACGCCACCAATGCGAATACGACGGATGGCGACGACTTTTAAGCCAACGGCTTCGCAGAAGAGCGCGATCACTCCCGGCTGCGGGTTTTTCAGGGCAAAGCGCAGGCGGTTCTCGTTCTGCCAGCTGGCTTTCACGGCCGGCAGCTCTTTGCCTTTGTAGGTCAGGCCGTGGTTCAGACGGTTGAGGCCATGGGCAACCATGTCGCCTTCGACTTCCACCACGTATTCCTGCTCGATCTTGGCGGCATCGGCGGTCAACTTGCGCAGGATCTTCCAATCCTGGGTGAATACCAGCAGGCCACTGGCCTTGGCTTGCAGGTCGGCGCTGGCGGTCAGGCGCAGGAAGTGGCCCTTGAGCGGGCGCTTGCTGAAGCGATGTTCTTCCGAAAGGGTCTCGGCGCTGATCGACGCCATGGCCGTTTCGGCATCCATGCCAGCCGGAGCGTGCAGCAGGATGGTCACTGGCTCTGGCACGGTGGCTTTGGCTTCGGGGTCCAGCTCAACCTTCTGGGTCGTGACCTTGAACTGCGGTTCGTCGATCACTTCACCGTCCACCGAGACCCAGCCGCCTTCGATAAACAGCTCAGCCTCCCGACGGGAGCAACCGACCAGTTCGATAAGGCGTTTGGAGAGGCGTATGGGGTCAGTCATGACAAGGGCCGTAACAAAAGGGGGCGGCTATTGTACCTGCCTGGAGCCGGTTAATCCCGGCCCCATTTCAGTGCGGCGCTTTATTGGTAAAACGCGTTTCCGAATGGGGCTCAACCACTGCATAGTTGCTGTTGCCGGCGCAGGCGCATATGCAGTAACGGATAGGGCTGGCCCAGGCCATCATGCTCCGTGCGCCCGATCACTTCAAAACCCTGCTTGAGATAAAAGCCCAGCGCTTGTGGGTTCTGCTCGTTCACATCCAGTTCATCGGCATTCATGCAGTCGACCGCGTAGCGCAGCAGTTGCCGCCCAAAGCCCTGGCCCCTGTGTTGCGGGTCGATAAACAACATCTCCAGCTTGCCCGCCGCCACCCCGGCAAAGCCGGTAATGTGGGCATTGTGTGCATCCTTGATGCAGATCAGCGTCACTGAATCCAGGTAGCGGGTCAGCATCAGGTCTTTAAGCGACACGATGTAACTTTCCGGCAAAAAATCATGAGTGGCGCGCACCGAGGCCTCCCAGATTCGTGTCAGTTCGGGGTAATCGCTTTTTTGGGGGGTATGGATAACCGAATGCTCACGCATGCCCGTTGTCTCTGTCGAAATAGGTGATGATGGGCAAAACGATAGACCTAAAAAAGCCCCGCATCTTGTCCAGAGGCAGGGCTTTTTCAATTTTTTACCGCTTTCAGTCGCGCTTTTGTGCCCACAGGTCGTATTCGTCGGCATCGGTCACGGTGCACCAGACCTTGTCGCCCGGCTTCAAACCGCTGGCATCGTCGATAAACACGTTACCGTCGATTTCCGGCGCATCGAAGAAGCAACGGCCGACCGCGCCTTGCTCGTCGACTTCGTCGATCAGCACTTCGATTTCCTTGCCGATGCGCAGTTGCAGGCGTGCCGAGCTGATGGCCTGCTGGTGCGCCATGAAACGCTCCCAACGGTCCTGCTTGACGTCGTCCGGCACCACGGCCAGGTCCAGCAGGTTGGCCGGTGCGCCTTCCACCGGGGAGTACTGGAAGCAGCCGACGCGGTCCAGCTGGGCCTCGGTCAGCCAATTCAGCAGGTACTGGAAGTCTTCTTCGGTTTCGCCGGGGAAGCCGACGATGAAGGTCGAGCGGATGATCAGTTCCGGGCAGATTTCGCGCCAGTTCTTGATACGCGCCAGCGTCTTGTCTTCGAAGGCTGGGCGTTTCATGGCCTTGAGCACCTTGGGGCTGGCGTGCTGGAACGGGATGTCCAGGTACGGCAGGATCTTGCCGGCGGCCATCAGCGGGATCAGCTCATCCACGTGCGGGTACGGGTAAACGTAGTGCAGGCGCACCCACACGCCCAGGCTGCTGAGCGCTTCGCAGAGTTCGGTCATGCGGGTTTTCACCGGCGCGCCATTCCAGAAACCGGTGCGATATTTAACGTCGACGCCATAGGCGCTGGTGTCCTGGGAAATCACCAGCAGCTCTTTCACGCCGGATTTGACCAGGCGCTGGGCTTCGTCCAGCACATCGCCGACCGGGCGGCTGACCAGCTTGCCGCGCATCGATGGAATGATGCAAAAGCTGCAGCTGTGGTTGCAGCCTTCGGAAATTTTCAGATAAGCGTAGTGGCGCGGGGTCAGCTTGATGCCTTGCGGCGGCACCAGGTCGATCAGCGGGTTGTGGTCCTGACGTGGCGGCACGACTTGATGCACCGCGTTAACCACCTGCTCATACTGCTGTGGGCCGGTCACGGCGAGTACGCTTGGGTGTACGTTGCGGATATTGCCTTCTTCCACGCCCATGCAACCGGTCACGATGACCTTGCCGTTTTCCTTGATGGCCTCGCCGATCACTTCCAGGGACTCCGCCTTGGCCGAGTCGATGAACCCACAGGTATTGACGACCACCACATCCGCGTCCTGGTAAGTGGACACGACGTCATAACCTTCCATGCGCAGTTGCGTGAGAATGCGCTCGGAGTCGACCAGAGCCTTCGGGCAACCCAGGGAAACAAAGCCAACCTTGGGGTTGGCTTTCGCGATGGTGGTGGACATGTCTAACCTCGGTATCGAATGATGCCGCCACCGTGAAGGGCAGGCAGCGGACGGGCGCTTGGTGCGCCTCTGATCAAAAAGTGCGCAATTCTAGCGGCGGGCAACGCGCTTGACCAGCTTTATGCAGGGAAATGCGACGAGTGCTGCGCTATGCTTCGCGCCGTTGCGCCTGGGGAAAATCCCAAGGTCAACAAAACGTCTGTTACGAGAAGTAAAACAGCGCATGCTAGGGGCCGTTTGGGCACGTTGTTTATGAGAAACCTCAGGTCAAAGGGCAGGAATGGTTGATGGGTCAGGCAAGTAGTCAGGCAACAGGTACCGAGCATTCGAACGCCAAACCGATTGGCATGCTGGTGGCAGCGGTCGGCGTGGTATATGGCGATATCGGGACCAGCCCGCTCTACACCCTTAAAGAGGTGTTCAACGGCGGTTATGGGGTGCAGGTCAACCATGACGGCGTATTGGGGATTCTGGCGCTGATCTTCTGGTCGCTGATCTGGGTCGTATCGATCAAATACATGCTGTTCGTGCTGCGCGCCGACAACCAGGGCGAAGGCGGCATCATGGCGCTGACCGCCCTGGCACGCCGTGCGGCGGGGGAGCGCAGAAAATTGCGCAGCTTCCTGGTGGTGTGCGGCTTGTGCGGCGCGGCGCTGTTTTATGGCGACAGCATGATCACCCCGGCGATCTCCGTGTTATCGGCGGTCGAAGGCTTGGAGCTGGCGTTCGACGGCCTGGACAGATGGGTCGTGCCCATCGCGCTGGTGGTGCTGGTGGCGCTGTTCCTGATCCAGAAACACGGCACCGACCGCATCGGCAAGCTGTTCGGCCCGGTGATGGTGACCTGGTTTCTGGTGCTGGGCGGCCTCGGCGTGTATGGCATCACCTTGCACCCTGAAGTGCTCAGCGCGCTGAACCCGATGTGGGCCGTGCGCTTCTTCGAGGCTCACCCCGGCATTGGCGTGGCCATTCTCGGCGCGGTGGTGCTGGCGCTGACCGGTGCCGAAGCGTTGTACGCCGACATGGGCCACTTCGGCCGCAAGCCCATCGCCCGCGCCTGGTTCATCCTGGTGTTGCCGGCGCTGGTGCTCAACTATTTCGGCCAGGGCGCCATGCTGCTGGGCGATCCGGAAGCGGCCCGCAACCCGTTCTACCTGTTGGCGCCGAGCTGGGCGCTGATTCCGTTGGTGGTGCTGTCGACCCTGGCCACGGTGATTGCCTCCCAGGCGGTGATTTCCGGTGCGTTCTCGTTGACGCGCCAGGCGATTCAGTTGGGTTATATCCCGCGCATGCACATTCAACATACCTCCAGCGCCGAACAGGGCCAGATCTATATTGGCGCGGTGAATTGGTCGCTGATGGTCGGCGTGATTCTGTTGGTGCTGGGCTTCGAATCCTCCGGTGCGCTGGCATCGGCCTATGGCGTGGCGGTGACCGGCACCATGCTGATGACCACGATCCTGGTGTCTGCGGTGATGCTGCTGCTGTGGAAATGGCCGCCGGTACTGGCCGTGCCGGTGTTGCTCTGCTGCCTGCTGGTGGACGGATTGTACTTTGCCGCCAACGTGCCGAAGATCATCCAGGGTGGCGCCTTCCCCGTATTGGCGGGGATCGTGCTGTTCGTGCTGATGACCACCTGGAAGCGCGGCAAGCAATTGCTCGTCGAGCGCCTCGACGAAGGCGGCCTGCCGCTGCCGATATTTATCAGCAGTATCCGCGTGCAGCCGCCCCATCGCGTGCAGGGCACGGCGGTGTTCCTCACTGCGCGGCCCGACGCCGTGCCCCATGCGCTGTTGCACAACCTGCTGCATAACCAAGTGTTGCACGAGCAGGTGGTGCTGCTGACCGTGGTCTACGAAGACATTCCGCGTGTGCCTGCGACGCGGCGTTTCGAAGTGGATGCCTACGGCGAAGGTTTCTTCCGGGTGATCCTGCACTTCGGCTTTACCGACGAGCCGGACGTGCCCGAGGCGTTGAAGCTGTGCCATCTGGACGAGCTGGATTTCAGCCCGATGCGCACCACCTACTTCCTCAGCCGTGAAACGGTGATCGCCTCGCGCATCAAGGGCATGGCCCGTTGGCGCGAAGCGTTGTTCGCATTCATGTTGAAGAATGCCAACGGCAACCTGCGCTTCTTCAAACTCCCGGTCAATCGGGTGATCGAGCTGGGCACCCAGGTCGAAATGTAAGACGCTGCACGCCGGGAGCCGGCAATCGGCTCCCGGTTTACTTCTGAACCCTGTGCAATCGGTCGTTGTCGACTAGGCTCCAGGCACCTTGAAAGAGAACCTTGGAGCTTGCCCACAGAACCCGAAGAGGTGCGCCATGAGTCAGTTACTCGAACCCTATACCTTGCGTGAGCTAACCCTTCTGAACCGCATTGCGGTATCACCGATGTGTCAATACTCAAGCGATGATGGCCTGGCCAACGATTGGCACCTGGTGCATCTGGGCAGCCGGGCCGTCGGTGGCGCCGGGCTGATTTTCACCGAAGCCACCGCCGTGACCGCCGATGGCCGCATCACTGCCCAGGACCTGGGCCTGTGGAAAGACGAGCAGATCGAACCATTGCAGCGCATTACGCGCTTTATTGCGGCGCAAGGCGCGGTGGCCGGTATTCAACTGGCACACGCCGGGCGCAAGGCCAGCACTTATCGTCCCTGGCTCGGCAAGCATGGCAGCGTCAAGCCAGAAGACGGTGGCTGGGTGCCGGTAGGTCCATCGCCCATCGCATTCGACCCGCAGCACACCCAACCCAAACCGCTGGACGAAGGGCAGATCCGCCAAGTGATCGCTGATTTCGTCGCCGCCGCCAAGCGTGCATTGAGTGCCGGCTTCGAAGTGGTGGAGATCCATGCCGCCCACGGTTACCTGCTGCATCAGTTCCTGTCGCCGATCAGTAACCAGCGTCAGGACCAGTACGGCGGCTCCTTCGAAAACCGTATCCGCCTGGTCCTGGAGGTGACCCGCGCGGTGCGCGAAGTCTGGCCCCAGAACTTGCCGCTGTTTGTGCGCGTGTCAGCCACCGACTGGGTGGAAGACGGCTGGAACCCCGATGAAACCGTGGAACTGGCGCGTCGCTTGAAAGACCTGGGCGTGGACTTGATCGACGTGTCCTCCGGTGGCACCGCCGCCAACGCCGAAATCCCCACCGGCCCCGGCTATCAGACGCGCTTTGCCGAGCGGGTGCGCAAAGAGTCAGGCATGGCCACCGGCACGGTTGGCATGATCACCGAACCGGCCCAGGCCGAACACATCCTGCGCACGTGCCAGGCCGACATCATCTTCCTCGCCCGCGAACTGTTGCGTGACCCGTACTGGCCGCTGCATGCCGACGATGACCTGGGCGGGCGCAAGGCGACCTGGCCGGCGCAATACCAGCGAGCGACGCATCGCGACCAGCCGATTCACGAGTCGGACCTCAGGGATTGATGCCTGGCGCATGCCTACAGAACCCACCCTGACACGGTGGGTTTTTTTTGTTCGTGTTATAGGAAAGGCGCTGATCGCACGCTCGGCGCAAGCCTGTTTACCGACGGGCGCGTGTGAATCGGCCGTAGGTATTTATTACCGAGGCAATTATTTAAGTGAATACTCTAAAAAAATCCCACACGTAAGCAGATTGTTTCTACGCTTAGGGTAAGCCTGATTTTCGGCCCAGGAAGTCAGTCGTTTCGCTTATGGAGCAGTACGCTTCATGGCAGGCGGGTAAAGGGCAGCAGAGTATTTGGATCGATATCAGGAGAAGCAATCCATGGCCAAGTCCTATGGTGTAGCGGGTATGGTGGCGTCTTTTCTGACCCGCAGGATGTCCTTGCGTGGCAGCAGGCTGAGTTCGGATGAGGTTGAATTGCTGGCGCATTATCGCGCCCTGACCGAGAACGATCAGGTTGCGATGCGTTACCTGATTGGAGCGATGAAAACCGTGTCGCGGTTCTGAATACTCGTTGAAAAAATGAAGGAGCGGGTTCGCCATGGCGAGCCCGCTCCCTCATTACTGATCAGCGTGTCAGGTGTATTTGCGCTTGTCCGGCGCAGGGGGAAAGTACTGATACAGCCAGGTTTCACTCAAGACGCGGTCCTGGGTGCGGATAAACAAGCGCAGTTCTACCGGCTCCACGCTGTCGCTGGTTGGGTACCAGTCGAACAGAATGCGATATCCCTTGATGTTATCAAGCGCCAGCACGCTGAAGTCTTTCACCTCGCCGTGGGAGCAGGTGACCATCGGCTCGATGCCCGTGCCGGGCGGCAAACGGTCCAGGCCGCCGCCCTTGAAGTCCACGGCAAAACGGCGTGCCCACACCTCGGGGTAATGCTCGCCTGGGGCCCAACCTTCGGTAAACCCGCCCATGCCTGAACGGGTCGCGTCGACCTGGGCCAGCGGTGTGCTCACCGGCGGCAGGGCGCTCCAATAGAGCTTGTAGCCGTAGTTGAGCGAGTCACCGGCGGCCACAGGTTTTTTCGGGGTCCAGAAGGCCACGATGTTATCGAGGGTTTCGCCGGTGGTCGGGATTTCCAGCAGGTCGATCGAGCCTTCGCCCCAGGCGGTGGTGGGTTCTACCCACAGGCTTGGGCGCTTGCTGTACCAGTCCACGGTGTCCTGGTAGCTGGCGAATTCATGGTCGGTCTGCACCAGGCCAAAACCCTTGGGGTTAGTGTCGGCGAATGCGTTGAATTGCAACTTGGCCGGGTTGTTCAGCGGACGGCAGACCCACTCGCCGTTGCCGCGCCACATGGCCAATCGGTCCGAGTCGTGGATTTGCGGATGGATGGTGTCGCACATCCGTCGCTCGTGGGTACCGCAACTGAACATGCTGGTCATGGGCGCAATACCGAGCTGTTCGATGGCGGTGCGTGCGTTGATATGCGCGTCGATGGCCATCACCACCTGAGTGGCCTGGCAGTCGATATCGAAGCGGTATGCGCCGGTCGCGCTGGGCGAGTCGAGCAGGGCGTAGACGACGAAACGGGTGGCATCCTTGTTCGGGGTTTCGAACCAGAACTGCGTGAAGTCGGGAAACTCTTCATGTTTCTTCGCGTAGGTGTCAATCGCCAGGCCGCGCGCCGACAGGCCGTACTGGCCGGTGGCGTCCACCGCACGAAAGTAGCTGGCACCGAGAAATGACAGCACGTCATGACGGTCCAGTTCCGGCGCCTTGAACAGTTTGAATCCGGAGAAACCCAAGTCGCCGGTCAGTTGCTTGGTGTCGACCGTGGTTTTTTCATAGTTGAACAGCGAAGGGCGAAAATGCACCTCGCGAGCCTCGCGGGTCGTGGGGTCGACGCTGTGCATGCGCACCGGCGTCTTGAAGCCCATGCCGACGTGGAAAAACTGCACGTCCAATTGCCCCTTCAGCTGCTTCCACAACGAATGGTTGCCGTCATAACCGATGGCGTTGAAGTTCTGCGGAGTCATGGTCGCCAGGGTCGGCGGCAGCACCTGCTTGGTGCTTTTATACGCGGTGCCGGCGAGCTGTTTGGCCTGGGCTTTGAGCGTTTCGAAATCGAATGCCACGGCTTTGCCGTCGGCGGCACGGTTACCCGCCCAGGCCTGCGCGGCCAGCAGGCCACTGGCCGATAAACCGGTGTAAGCCGCAATGGCCATGGACGCTTTGAGCAAATTCCTGCGGTGCATAGAGACAACCTGTCGTGAGCAAATCCCGCGCCGTTCCTGGCACGTAACGGATCGGAAATAACGGTTCGGACATGCCTTCGGCCAAACGCAACGGACATTAAACAGACGCCGGATAGCTTAAGCGGTTCTATGGTGGAGTAAAAATCATAGTGGCGCGGTGATGGCGTCGCTGTGCAACAAGACATTTCTGATATCAGGGAAAGACGTTACATCTGGAAGCACTCTAGATAAGGGCTTTTTGGCACTAAGTTTTACGCTGGGAGCCTATTGGTCCTACGAACCCAAGTGTCTGGAGGCTACGAATGAATACCCGTGGATTGCTCGATCAGTTGCTCAAGTCTGGTCAGGACATGTTGCAGAACAAGGCGGGCGGTCAGCGCCAATCAGCCGACAAAGGCGCCCTCGGCGGGTTGCTTGGCAGTGGTGGGCTTGGCAGTTTGCTCGGTGGCGCGGGCGGTGGCGCACTGGCGGCCGGCGCCATGGGCTTGCTGCTGGGCAATAAAAAGGCGCGTAAATTTGGCGGCAAGGCGCTGACCTACGGAGGCTTGGCCGCCTTGGGCGTCATTGCCTACAAAGCCTACGGCAATTGGCAGGCGCAGCAGGCCAGCGCGCCCCAGGGCGAGCCGCAAACTATCGACCGCCTGCCACCGGCCCAGGTCGAGCAACACAGTCAGGGCATTCTCAAAGCGCTGGTCGCTGCCGCCAAGGCCGACGGGCATGTGGATGAGCGTGAGCGCGCGTTGATCGAAGGCGAGTTCACCAAACTCGACAACGACCGCGAACTGCAAACCTGGCTGCACGCCGAGTTGAACAAACCCCTCGACCCGGCCGACGTAGCCCGCGCCGCCGGCACCCCGGAAATGGCTGCCGAGATGTACATCGCCAGCGTGATGCTGGTGGATGAGGAAAACTTCATGGAGAAGGCCTACCTGGACGAACTGGCGCGCCAACTGAAACTTGAGCCGGGCCTGAAGGCAGAGCTGGAAAAACAGGTGCGTCTGAATACATAAACAGAACCGCATACCTATCAGGGTGTGGGGCGGGCTTGTTCGCAAACGCGGTGTGTCAGTCCATTCATTGGTATCTGATACCTCGCATTGGCGGGCAAGCCCTAATGCCGGTCAGTTAAGCGCTAAAGCAGAAAAACCTGCGACCTGTGGCGAGGGAGCTTGCTCCCGTTGGGGCGCGAAGCGGCCCCAAAAATGGGACTGCTACGCAGTCCAGCGGGAGCAAGCTCCCTC
>NZ_JASLAW010000181.1 GCF_030147005.1 Pseudomonas sp. | reverse complement strand
CCTGACGACCTCTGTTCTGTTCGATGCCCCCGCGACACCGTTCTCGGGAACACGCTCTGCGAGTCTTTAACCTCATGAATAAACGTCCGTTGTATTTCGACTATGCCGCCACCACGCCGGTGGATGAACGGGTCATCCAGGTGATGGTTGAGTGTCTGGGCTTCAATGCCAATTTCGGTAACCCCGCGTCCAGTTCCCACGCATTCGGCCAAGCGGCCCGGCAAACGGTTGAGCAGGCACGCTGCCAGGTGGCCGAACTGGTCGGCGCCCAGCCCGAGCAAGTTGTCTGGACCTCCGGCGCCACCGAGTCCAACAACCTCGCGATCAAGGGCGTGGCCCAGGCGCGTGGCGTGACGGGCGGGCATATCATCACCAGCCAGATCGAGCACAAGGCCACACTCGACACCGCGCGGCAATTGCAGGAATCCGGGGTGGCGGTAACGTATCTGGTGCCTGATGCGGATGGCTTGATCAGTGTCGAGGCCGTCAGTGAAGCACTGCGTGAAGACACCTTTCTGGTGTCGCTGATGCTGGTCAATAACGAACTGGGCACTTTGAACGACATCCCGGCCATTGGCGCGCGGGTGCGTGAGCAGGGGGCGTTGTTTCACGTGGACGCGGCGCAAGGGGCTGGCAAGGTAGCCATCGACCTGGCGCAGTGGCCGGTGGATTTGATGTCGTTTTCGGCTCACAAACTGTACGGCCCGAAGGGCATCGGCGCGTTGTACGTAGGACCTCGGGCGCAACAAAAGGTATTGGCGCAGATTCATGGTGGTGGTCATGAAGGGGGTTTGCGTTCGGGCACCCTGGCGACTCACCAGATTGCGGGCATGGGCACGGCCTTCGCCTTGGCGGCGGCGTCTTTTGCCGAGGAGAAGGCACAGATCGTGGCCTTGCGACAGCGTCTGTTGGATCAGTTGGAGTCGATCGCGGGTGTGCGCCTTAACGGCAGCCCTACACAGCGAATTCCCCATACCCTTAGCCTTACGTTCAACGAAGGCGAATTCAACCCGAGTGCGTTGAGTGCAGGGGTTGCCTTTTCGGCGACTTCAGCGTGCAATTCGGCCAGCAACGCACCATCCCATGTGCTTCTGGCCCTCGGGCATGACGCTCGCAGCGCCGGGCGCACCATTCGCTTAAGCCTGGGCCGGTTTACCACCGAGCGCGATATCGACGAAGCGGTACAACTGATCAAATCGGCACTGGCCAGCGCACCGGCGTTCTGGGCAGTCTGAACCTTCACCCGCAGTCCATAACAATTATTAGTGGTTAGCAGGAGACACAATGAGTACGCAGCCTTTGACCCATGGAACGGTTCCCCAGCGCCTGGCGCATACCCGTGAGCTGATGAGCCGAGAGGGGGTTCATGCCCTGCTGGTGCCGTCGGCGGATCCGCATTTGTCCGAGTACCTGCCGGGATACTGGCAGGGGCGCCAATGGTTGTCGGGGTTCCATGGTTCGGTGGGGACCTTGATCGTCACTGCGGACTTTGCCGGTGTGTGGGCCGACAGCCGCTACTGGGAACAAGCGACGAAGGAGCTCAAGGGCAGCGGCATTGAGCTGGTGAAACTGCAACCGGGCCAACCTGGGCCGCTGGAGTGGTTGGCTGAACAAACCCCGAAAGGCAGCGTAGTGGCAGTCGATGGCGCGGTAATGGCCGTGGCGTCGGCACGCACCCTGGGTGGCAAGCTGGCGGAGCGCGGCGCGCGCTTGCGTACGGACATCGATCTGCTCAATGACGTCTGGCACGACCGCCCGGCGCTGCCGAACCAGCCGATCTATCAGCACCTGCCGCCGCACGCTACCCTCAGCTGTGGCAAAAAACTCGAAGCCCTGCGCGTCAGCCTGAAAGACAAAGGCGCTGACTGGCATTTCATCGCGACCCTGGATGACATCGCCTGGTTATTCAACCTGCGCGGTGGCGATGTATCGTTCAACCCGGTATTCGTGTCTTTTGCCTTGATCAATCAACAGCAGGCCACTCTGTTCGTAGCGTTGAGCAAAGTCGACGCCGAGCTGCGGGCTGCGCTTGAGCGCGATGGCGTGAGCGTGCGCGACTACAGTGATGTGGCTGACGCGCTGCGAGATGTACCGTCGGGGGCACGTCTGCACATTGATCCGGCACGCGTAACGGCCGGTCTACTGGAGCACCTCGACCCCGGCGTAACGCTGGTGGAGGGCTTGAACCCGACCACGCTGGCCAAGTCCCGCAAAAGCCTGGCTGACGCCGAACATATCCGTCAGGCCATGGAGCAGGATGGCGCCGCCTTGTGCGAATTCTTCGCCTGGCTGGAGTCGGCCCTGGGTCGTGAACGCATTACTGAGCTGACCATCGACGAGCATCTGACGGCAGCGCGTGCTCGCCGTCCGGGTTATGTATCGCTGAGTTTCAACACCATTGCTGCCTTCAATGCCAACGGCGCGATGCCGCATTACCACGCCACGCCAGAAGAGCATGCCGTGATCGAAGGCGATGGCTTATTGCTGATCGACTCGGGCGGGCAGTACCTGGGCGGTACGACGGATATCACGCGGATGGTGCCCATCGGCACGCCGAGTGAAGAACAGAAGCGCGATTGCACGCGGGTGCTCAAGGGCGTGATTGCCTTATCCCGCGCTCACTTCCCCAAAGGCATCCTGTCGCCGCTGCTCGATGCCATCGCGCGCGCGCCGATCTGGGCCGAGGGCGTGGATTACGGCCATGGCACAGGGCATGGTGTAGGGTATTTCCTCAATGTGCACGAAGGCCCGCAAGTGATCGCCTACCAGGCGGTCGCCGCACCGCAAACGGCAATGCAGCCGGGCATGATCACGTCGATCGAGCCGGGCACTTATCGCCCAGGGCGTTGGGGCGTGCGCATCGAGAACCTGGTGTTGAACCGTGAAGCGGGGAACACCGAGTTTGGTGAATTCCTCAAGTTTGAAACCCTGACTTTGTGCCCGATCGACACCCGTTGCCTGGAGCCTTCTTTGCTCACGGCCGACGAGCGCGAATGGTTCAACGCTTATCATGCCCAAGTGCGTGAGCGCTTGAGCCCGTTGCTCAGTGGCGATGCGCACACGTGGTTGCAGGTGCGCACAGAGGCTATTTGATCGATGGCTGACTGAGGGCTTCGCGTACGAAATCCAGCCGGTCCTGACCGAAAAACAGTGTGTCGCCTACAAACATGCTGGGGCACCGAATACGCCGCGTTTAATAGCGTGTTCGGTTTTTTCCTTGAGAGCGGTTTTTTACTGCTTCATTGATTGCTGGCAAAGCCATGTGCTTCACCGCCAACCAATTGGATGCTGCGCACCAACAGCTGCAGTTTGTCGGCGCAGCGACGAGTGACCCAGGGCACGTAACCTTTGCGGATGAAACGCTTGGCAATGGGCCGCAGGTCGCATTACTTTCTTGTTGTGCGCCATGGCAACTCCGTTGGCTCGATGATCGAGCAGGAGGTTAGCCGCAACGCCGCGCGGGGCTGGACCTTCAATGGAATTGGGGGTGGGCCCTGCTCAAGTATCTATTTGCAAATGACGATCATGCTGCGACTGGTGTAGCCGGCAGGGTTGAGGCCGAAGGGGTAATCCCCGGGCTCCTCAGAGTTGTCGCCGGATTTGGCGATAACCCGATAACCTTTGACGCCGCATGAATTGGCTGCACTGGTGTGGCACTGGTCCCAAGAGGAGGACAGGCCCGAACAGTTGATATGCAGCCCTTTTTTGCCCCGTTTCACTTCTGTCTTAGTGGTCGCGGCACAGCCAGCAATGCCTATGACCAGCAACAGTATAAAAATTCGATTCATTCCAATCCTTAAATAGCCGCTTCGTAAAAGGATCGAAGCCAGCTTTTACTCGCTCTCGAGCGTAGCGTTCATGCTGTCCGTGTCGAACTTCTCCATGAAAGACATTCGTTTACGGCCTAAACATGGCCTAAATAAGCGGTAAATACCAGAGTTGCCTTTAAAGAGGGTCAGTCGGCGGGCACCAGGGGTTTGGATTCGTTGCGCATTGTCAGCGTGGCGCCGACCGAGGCCAGAATAATGCAGGTGATGGCCAGCCATTGCGCGAGGGTCAGGTGTTCATGCAGGAAGAACAGGCCGGAGAGGGCGCCGAACGCTGGCTCGATACTCATCAAGGTGCCGAACGTGCGAGCGGGCAGGCGAGTGAGCGCGACCATTTCAAGTGTGTAGGGCAGGGCGGTGGACAAGATCGCGACACCGATGGCAACAGGAATCAAGGCGGGAGTCAGCAACGCGGTACCGGCGTGCACGATGCCGATGGGCGCGACGAACAGAGCGGCAATCATTACGCCGAGCGCGGCGGTCTGCACACCGTTATCGTTCCCCGCCTTTTGGCCGAACAGAATATAAAGCGCCCAGCAGATGCCGGCGCCGAGCGCATAGGCGGCACCGACCACGTCGATGCCATTGCTGGCTTCGCCCATCGGTATCAGCAGGAGCAAACCCATGATCGCAAGGGCGATCCACAAAAAGTCCACTGCTCGGCGCGATGCGTAGATGGCCACGGCGAGCGGGCCCGTGAACTCCAGGGCTACCGCAATACCCAACGGGACGGTGCGCAGCGACATATAGAAGAGAAAGTTCATGCCACCCAGTGCCATGCCGTAGACAATCACGGTGCGCAGGGACTTGGCCGTCAGTTTGGCGCGCCATGGGCGTAATAGAAGCAGCATGATTACGCTGGCGAAGATCAAGCGCAGGGTGGTGGTACCTTGCGCGCCGATGACAGGGAACATGCTTTTGGCCAGCGAGGCGCCGGACTGGATGGATGCCATCGCGATCAACAGCAGGCCGACGGGGAATAATATGGAGGCCAGGCTGCGGGGTGGAGTGGTCATTGAAAGTGTTCTTCCGAAGTCTTAGTAGAAGGCAGAAGGGGCTATGATGCTTAAGTGCGATGCATTGAGCAATATATTGCTCAGTTCGGTCCGATTTGAGGGAGTACAGGCTGTTTGATAGAAAATTCACATTAAGCATTGACGGCGAATTTTATCTGTCTATAATTCGCCCCACTTCCGGCGCAGTCGAAACGGAAAACTCCTTGGTAAACAATGAGTTAAGTAGGTTTCGGAAGCAGGTCGCTTCAGTTCATTGAAGCCAAAAGGAAGTTGAAAAAGAGGTGTTGACAGCAGCGTGTAACGCTGTAGAATTCGCCTCCCGCTTACGAGAGATCGCAAGCGCAAGTGGTTGAAGTTGTTGAAGAAATCTTCGAAAGCTTCTAAAAATAACCGCTTGACAGCAAATGAGGCTGCTGTAGAATGCGCGCCTCGGTTGAGACGAATAGCTCTTAACCAACCGCTCTTTAACAACTGAATCAAGCAATTCGTGTGGGTGCTTGTGGAGTCAGACTGATAGTCAACAAGATTATCAG
>NZ_JASLAW010000135.1 GCF_030147005.1 Pseudomonas sp. | reverse complement strand
GCGAGGGAGCTTGCTCCCGTTGGGGCGCGAAGCGGCCCCAAAAATGGGACTGCTACGCAGTCCAGCGGGAGCAAGCTCCCTCGCCACAGGGACCGGTTCTGTCTTAACTGACTGGCATTAGGGCAAGCCCGCTCCCGCATGTGATCCGGGTTCCGTCAGCTTGATGCCTGTCGTTTGTGAGGTGGTCACCGATACCGCCGAAATCGGGGGGCTGCTTATTGAGCAAGCGGCGTCAGCACGTCGGCCTTGTCATCCAGCACCATCACTACCAGCAGCTTGGCGGGCTGGGTCTGGCTGGCGTTGCTCGATTCGAAGTGCCGCGAACCGGCGGGCTCGTAGAACGAATCGCCGACTTTGTAGGTGATGGCTTTCTCAGCGTTGACCCGTGACGTGATCGCGCCTTCGAGCACATAAGCCACGGCAGTGCCGGTGTGGCTGTGGGGGGCGGTGGCCTGGCCGGGGGCATAGTCCACGGTGAGCATGATGGTTTTTTTGCCGGGCACGTTGGCCAACGCATGCTCTTGCAGCACCTTGAGCGTTTCCTGGTTGTACACCGGTTCGTGGGCGTAGGCGTTGAGCGAGGCAAGCAGTGCAGCGGTGGCGATCAGTCGTTTCATGAGGGGTTTCCAGGTAGTTCGAGTCCCGTTCACCCTACGCCCAGGGGCCTGATCGACCAATGACCAATCCGCCGGAAAACTCCCTAGCCAATTTGCCGCAGAATGTCGCGGACCTTATCCAGCGCCGGGTCGATATCGAGGGTCTCGATGGCGCCGAAGCCGAGGATCAGTCCCGAGCGCGCCGCGGCGTCGTGAAAAAACACATCCAGGGGATACAGCCCCACCTGCGCCTCGCGCGCCCGTTCGATCAGCAGCGGGATATCTAACGGCACCTTGCACAGTGCCGCCAGATGGAACCCGGCCACCGTCGGCACCGCCTCGAACCAGGGCGACAGGTCGCCCGCCAGGCGTTGCAGAATCCGCTCGCGCCGCCCCGCATACACGCTGTGGCAGCGGCGAATATGTTTGAGCAGATAACCTTCGCTGATGAACTTGGCCAGCGCCCATTGCGGCAGGGTAGAGCTGTGCTGGTCGGTCAGTTGCTTGGCCTTGAGCACTGCGCCGTAGATCGCCGGCGGCAACACCGCGTAGCCCAGGCGCAACTCCGGCAGCAGGGTCTTCGAAAAGGTGCCGACGTAGGTCACCACGCCTCGTGTGTCCATGCTTTGCAGAGAGTCGGTGGGGCGGCCTTCGTAGCGGAACTCGCTGTCGTAGTCGTCTTCGATGATGATCGCGCCGAGCGCGATGGCGCGATCGAGCAGGGCCTCACGCCGGGCCAGGCTCATGGGCATGCCGAGTGGAAACTGGTGGGACGGCGTCACATAGACGAGTCGAGTGCCATCCGGGATCTGGTCCACCTCAATGCCCTGTGCATCCACCGGAACGCTGGCGACCCTGGCCCCCATCGCCACGAACAACTGGCGCGCCGGGCTGTAGCCGGGGTCTTCCATGGCGACGATGCTGCCTGGCTCAAGCACCACGCGGGCGATCAGGTCCAGCGCCTGCTGCGCGCCATTGGTTACGACGATGTTGTTGGCGCGACATTTCACTCCGCGAGAAAAAGCGATATGCCCGGCGATGGCCTCGCGCAGTGCCAGCAAGCCTTCCGGCTGGCTGTAGAAACCACTGTTTTGGGCGATACGGCGCAACGCATCCAGGGTGCAGCGCCGCCATTCTTCCTGGGGGAACTGATTGCGCGTGGTCGCCCCGCCGATAAATTCGTAGCGCAGGATGGCGTCGCTGGCGGGGTGGTGCATGGGCGAGGGCAGCGCCGCCCATCGGCCCAGGTTGGCGGCGCAGGCCAGGTCGGTGGCGGTCTGCACACGATCAGGCTCAGGTGCCCACGCATTGACGAAGGTGCCCCGGCCGATCCTGCCGACCAGCAGGCCTTCGTACGTCAAGTTGGCGTAGGTATCCGACACGGTTTTGCGCGATATGCCCAATTGCTCGGCGAGCAGTCGGCTGGGCGGCAATTGCGCGCCGGCTGAAAGCCGTCCGGTGGCGATGGCTTCTCGCAGTTGCTGGTAAAGCTGGGCAGCCAGGTCCTTGCGGCCGTTGATGACGAGGTGCAGTTCCATGTTTCATCCTGGGACAGATCGATCTGCGCCAAGGTTACGCGCAAATCGATCTGAAGAAACCAGGTCGCGTCAGGACAGGAAACCACCGTCCACATTCAACGACACACCGGTGGTGTAGCTCGATGCATCGCTGGCCAGGAACAACACCGCGCCGGCCATTTCGCTCGGGTCGGCCACGCGCTTGAGCGGGATCTGCGCCAGGGCCATCTTCAGGATCGCGTCGTTCTTGACCAGCGCCGAGGCGAACTTGGTGTCGGTCAGGCCCGGCAGCAGCGCATTGCAACGGATGCCGAACGCGGCGCATTCCTTGGCGAACACCTTGGTCATGTTGATCACGGCGGCCTTGGTCACCGAATAGATGCCCTGGAAGACACCCGGGGAGATGCCGTTGATGGAGGCCACGTTGATGATGCTGCCACCGCCGTTGTCGCGCATCAGCTTGCCGGCTTCCACCGACATGAAGAAGTAACCGCGGATGTTCACGTCGACGGTCTTCTGGAACGCGCCGAGGTCGGTGTCCAGTACGTTGCAGAACTGGGGGTTGGTCGCGGCGTTGTTGACCAGGATGTCCAGCCGGCCGAACTGTTCGCGGATACCGGCGAACACTTGGGCGATCTGCTCCATTTCGCCGATATGGCAGGCAACTGCGGTGGCTTTGCCGCCGTCGGCGATGATCGCGTCGGCAACGTGCTGGCAGCCTTCGAGTTTGCGGCTGGAGACAATCACGTGGGCGCCTTGTTGGGCCAGCAACTTGGCGATGGCCTCGCCGATGCCACGGCTGGCGCCGGAAACGAAAGCAATCTTGCCGTCGAGGTCGAACAACTGGGTCTTGGACATGAAGGGTTCCTTGTGATTGTTATCAGAGGGCGGATTTGCCGATGACAGCCAGGCTCATCTGTTCCAGCAGCTTGTTCATGTGGATGAACTGGGCAAAGCGCTTGTCCTGGGTCTGGCCATGGAAGAAGCGGTAGTAGATCTGCTGCACGATGCCGGCCAGGCGGAACAGGCCGTAGGTGTAGTAGAAGTCGAAATTGTCGATCCGGATGCCCGAACGTTCTGCGTAGTAGTCGACGAACTCGCGGCGGGTGAGCATGCCGGGCGCATTGCTTGGCTGGCGGCGCATCAACTGCACGGGCGCGGGGTCTGCGGCTTCGATCCAGTAGGCGAGGGTGTTGCCCAGGTCCATCAACGGGTCGCCGAGGGTGGTCAGTTCCCAGTCCAGCACGCCGATGATCTGCATCGGGTTGTGCGGGTCGAGGATCACGTTGTCGAAGCGATAGTCGTTGTGCACGATGCTGGAGGTCGGGTGGTCGGCCGGCATCTTGTCGGTGAGCCACGCGCGCACGGCTTCCCAGCGCGGAGCATCGGGGGTCAGGGCTTTTTCGTAGCGCTCGCTCCAGCCGCGGATCTGACGCTCTACATAGCCTTGCGGCTTGCCCAGGTCGGCCAGGCCGCAGGCGCTGTAGTCGACCTGATGCAGTTCGACGAACTTGTCGATAAAGCTTTTGCACAGGGCTTCGGTGCGCGTCGCGTCCAGGCCCAGCTCGGCGGGAAGGTCTGAGCGCAGGATGATGCCGTTGACCCGCTCCATCACATAGAATTCGGCGCCGATCACCGCTTCATCGGTGCAGTGCACATAGGCCTTGGGGCAATACGGAAAGCCATCTTTAAGCTGGTTGAGAATGCGATATTCACGGCCCATGTCGTGGGCGGACTTGGCCTTGTGGCCGAAGGGCGGGCGACGCAACACGAATTCCTGGTCCGGGTATTCCAGCAGATACGTCAGGTTAGAGGCGCCGCCGGGAAACTGGCTGATCTTGACCGCACCGTGCAAGCCTGGAATCTGGGCCTTGAGGTAGGGATCGATCAGGCTGGCATCAAGTTCTTCGCCGGGTCGAATCTGGGTCGATTGGTCGTTAAGCGCCATGCTTATCCCTTCTGCTTATTCTAAAGGCCTTGGACTATTGGCTAATCTAATGCGCGCCGCCGCCCAGCGACAAGGTCGGGGCGGCTTAATAGGTTAGCGTGTTGAAGTAGGATCAGCGTGCCTGATCGGTCATTTAACGGGCGCCGGCAATGCCACCGGCGTAAGTACCGGGCGACCGGCAAAGTATTCCAGCAGGTTGTCGGCGACCCGTTGCACCGTATCGTGGGTAGCTTCCGGTGACAGGCCGGCCACGTGGGAGGTCAGCACCGTATTGCCCAGGCGTTTTAGCGCGTCGGGCACCTTGGGTTCGTCGTCGAATACGTCCAGCGCGGCGCCGCCGATACGCCGCTGTTCCAGCGCCGCCACCAGGTCGGCGGTGACCACTACGCTGCCGCGGCCGATATTGACCAGATAGCCGTTCGGCCCCAGGGCGTCGAGGGCGTGGCGATCGATCAGATGGCGAGTGCCGGCGCCACCGGGCGTGGCCAGGATCAGGAAATCCGAGGTGCGCGCCAGTTCCACGACGGTTGAACAGTAGGTGTAATCCACATCATCGCGAGGTTGGCGGTTGTGGTAGCTCACCTCCATGCCGAATCCCAGGGATGCGCGCTTGGCGATCTCCAGGCCGACGGCGCCCAGCCCGAGAATCCCCAGTTGCTTGCCGCCCAGGGAAGGGCGCATCACCTTCGGCCATTCGTTGCGGCGCACGGCGGCGTCGGTCTGGGTGATACCGCGTACCAGCGACAGCAGCAGCGCCATGGCATGATCGGCCACCGACGGCGCGTTCACGCCTGCACCGTTAGTCACCACAATCCCACGGTTGGCGGCTGCCTGCAGGTCCACATGTTCGTAGCCGGCACCGATCACGCAGATGATTTCCAGCAGCGGCAACGCAGCGATTTCGTCGGCATACAGCCCCAGCGGCCCACGGGTCAAAACGGCCTTGATCTGCCCGCCGTGAGCCTTGATCGCCTGCGCGCGTTCGGCGGCCGTCGGCGCCAGGATCACATGGAAATCATTGCTCTCGATGATTTGCAGGTATTCGTTGATGGTCTCAACCAGGACCAGAACAGTGATAGGCATCGCAAGGTTCTTCCTGAAAAACTTGAGGCATGAGTATGCGGGATTTGTAAGAAGGAGCGTAGGTCACGGTAGGAGCGCGCTCGCTCCTAACGTATTTTCAGACGCCGGCTACATTTTAGGAACGGGCTGCATAAAGCTGACCTCGGCCGCGCTCATACGCTTCACAAACACTCCGGCTAACGTTTCATTGTGATGATCAATAATCGCCATGGCCGTTAAGGCGGGGGTGACCATGCATGTATGGCCGTCCTGCGGCAACACCACCGAGAAGCCCAACTCCACCGCCACTCTGCACGTGGTGTCGACACAGAACTGGGTTTTCATGCCCACAATCACCAGCTCACTGATGCGCGTCTGCGCCAGTTTTTGCGCCAGGTCGGTACCCAGGAAACAGCTTGGCCTGGTTTTGTTGAACAGGTAGTCACGGGATTCGTCGACCTCCAGGCCACCCCACAGTTGCCAGAGCGAGCTGCCGGCTTCGATGGGGGAGCCGGCAGGGCCGGTGTGACGCGCGACCAGGATGGGCGCGTTGGCGGTGCGGGCGCGCCGGATCAATTGATTGATGGTGTGCAGCACCCGTTCACGTTCGAAGGGTTTTTGCGGTCCGTCGTACAAGCCTCTTTGCATATCGATGATCAAAAGGGCTGCTGCCATGGTCTTGCTCCTTGTGAGTGCCGGATGGCGGAGCAATAAAAAGCCCCGTCCATTGCTGGCGGGGCTTTGGGTTACGTCAGGGATGTCTTTAGATAAACCACCCACAGCAACCGTACGACCCGCCGTCAGCGGTGGTCGTGGTAGCGCGGGTGGGGAACAACTCAATACGATTCATGCCCGGATCATGCTGGGGCGGGCGCGAGGGTGTCAACGGGCGTGTCCGGTTGCGCCTAACGCAATCAACAGCTGCGGCCCCGCTCGAACAGCTGCTCCGCCTGACCATTCCTCAGCTAAGTCTTTGCTTATTCAAAAGAATCCCGGACAATCGCGCCCCTGTTGAGGTCGGGGCGCTGCCTGTCAGGTTTTCTGACTCGTCCCGGCCGTGTGAATGCGGAGATCCGACCGGATGAATGATCAGGCCAATAGCGTCAACGATCGCTATGCAACGACACCTGCAACGCTCACAAGCTGGAGCCGCCAGGACACCACCTGGATGCTTGGGCTGTTCGGCACCGCCATCGGCGCCGGTACTTTGTTCTTGCCGATCAACGCGGGCCTGGGGGGCTTCTGGCCGCTGGTGATCCTGGCGCTGCTGGCGTTCCCGATGACGTTCTTTGCCCACCGTGGGCTGACCCGTTTCGTACTGTCCGGTCGGGAAGGTTCCGACATCACCGACGTGGTCGAAGAGCATTTCGGCCTCAAGGCCGGCGCCCTGATCACCTTGCTGTATTTTTTTGCGATCTTCCCGATCCTGCTTATCTACAGCGTGGCCCTGACCAACACCGTCAGCAGTTTCATGGAACACCAATTGCACATCATGCCGCCGCCTCGGGCAGCCCTGGCGTTTGTGCTGATCCTGGGCCTGCTGGCGGTGGTGCGTTGCGGTGAACAGGTGATCGTCAAGGCCATGAGCCTGATGGTGTATCCGTTTATCGTGGCCTTGCTGTTCCTCGCCGTATACCTGGTGCCGCATTGGAATGGCGGCATCCTCAGTACCGCCAGTGAGGTTCCGGCACCGTCGGCCCTGCTCAGCACTTTGTGGCTGGCGATTCCGGTGATGGTGTTCTCGTTCAACCATTCGCCGATCATCTCGGCTTTTGCGGTGGACCAGAAACGCCAGTACGGCGCACACGCCGAAGCGCGCAGCTCGCAGATCCTGTGCCGCGCGCATCTGTTGATGGTGGCGATGGTGCTGTTCTTCGTGTTCAGCTGCGTGCTGACCCTGTCACCGGCACAGTTGGCCGAGGCGAAGGCGCAGAACCTGTCGATCCTGTCGTACCTGGCCAACCACTTCGACAACCCGACCATCGCCTTCGCCGCGCCGTTGATCGCGTTCGTGGCGATTGCCAAGTCGTTCCTGGGCCACTACATCGGTGCCAGCGAGGGCCTCAAGGGCCTGGTGCTGAAGACCGGTCGCCGTCCGGCGGCCAAGTCCCTGGACCGCATGACCGCCGCCTTCATGCTGCTGGTGTGCTGGGTCGTCGCCACGCTTAACCCGAGCATCCTTGGCATGATCGAGACCCTGGGTGGGCCGGTGATTGCGTCGATCCTGTTCCTGATGCCGATGTACGCCATCCGCAAGGTGCCGGCCATGGCCAAGTACCGTGGGCAAGCGTCGAATGTGTTTGTCACCGCGGTGGGGTTGGTGGCGATTACAGCGTTGGTGTATTCGCTGATTGCGTAAGGTTTGATGCGCTAAAAAAATGTGGGAGCGGGCGTGCTCGCGAATGCAGTTGATCAGTCACTGATGATGTGGCTGACAGACCGCATTCGCGAGCAAGCCCGCTCCCCATTTGCTTTCAGTGGTATCAGAACCGTATTCCAGGCATAAAAAAGCGCCGCGTACCTTGCGATACGCGGCGCTTTTTTACTAGGTATAGCTACATCAACACACCGTTAAGCTTGAATCACCGGGATGTTGGCGCTTGCCGCGATCTTGCGGAACTCGGCGATCTGGTCGAAGTTGAGGTAGCGGTAGACGTCACTGGCCATGGTGTCCAGTTTCGCCGCGTAGCCCATGTACTCCTCAACGGTCGGCAGGCGACCCAGGGTAGAGGCGACTGCCGCCAGCTCAGCCGAGGCCAGGTAGACGTTTGCGCCATCGCCCAGACGGTTCGGGAAGTTACGGGTCGAAGTCGACACGACGGTCGAATTCGGCTCTACACGCGCCTGGTTACCCATGCACAGCGAGCAGCCCGGCATTTCCATACGCGCGCCAGCCTTGCCGTAGATGCCGTAGTAGCCTTCTTCAGTCAGCTGGTGAGCGTCCATCTTGGTCGGCGGCGACAGCCACAGACGGGTTGGCAGCTGGCCCTTGACCTGCTCGAGCAGCTTGCCTGCAGCGCGGAAGTGACCGATGTTGGTCATGCACGAACCGATGAACACTTCGTCGATTTTCTCACCGGCAACGCTGGACAGCAGACGGGCATCGTCCGGGTCGTTCGGTGCGCAGAGAATCGGCTCGTTGATTTCCGCCAGGTCGATCTCGATGATTTCGGCGTATTCGGCGTCGGCATCGGCTTCCATCAATTCCGGGTTGGCCACCCAGGCTTCCATCGCTTGGGCGCGACGTTCCAGGGTGCGTGCATCGCCGTAGCCTTCGCCGATCATCCAGCGCAGCAGGGTGATGTTGGAGTTCAGGTACTCGGTGACGGAGTCCTTGGACAGCTTGATGGTGCAACCGGCAGCCGAACGTTCAGCCGAGGCGTCGGACAGCTCGAAAGCCTGTTCCAGCGTCAGGTCGTTCAGGCCTTCGATTTCCAGGATGCGGCCGGAGAAGGCGTTTTTCTTGCCTTTCTTCTCTACGGTCAACAGGCCAGCCTGGATCGCGTAGTAAGGAATGGCATGCACCAGGTCACGCAGGGTGATGCCAGGCTTCATCTTGCCTTTGAAACGCACCAGGATCGATTCCGGCATGTCCAGCGGCATCACGCCGGTGGCTGCGGCGAACGCGACCAGACCGGAGCCGGCCGGGAACGAGATGCCCATCGGGAAGCGGGTGTGGGAGTCACCACCGGTGCCGACGGTGTCCGGCAGCAGCATGCGGTTCAGCCAGCTGTGGATGATGCCGTCGCCTGGACGCAGCGATACGCCGCCACGGGTCATGATGAAGTCAGGCAGGGTGTGGTGGGTGGTCACGTCGATCGGCTTGGGGTAAGCCGCAGTGTGGCAGAAAGACTGCATCACCAGATCGGTCGAGAAGCCCAGGCACGCCAGGTCCTTGAGTTCATCACGGGTCATGGGACCGGTGGTGTCCTGGGAGCCCACGGTGGTCATCTTCGGCTCGCAGTAGGTGCCGGGACGAACGCCTTTGCCTTCCGGCAGGCCGCACGCCTTGCCGACCATTTTCTGCGCCAGGGTGAAGCCTTTGCCGGTGTCGACAGGCGCTTCAGGCAGCTTGAACAGGTCGGTAGGGCCCAGGCCCAGTTCGGCACGGGCCTTGTCGGTCAGGCCGCGACCGATGATCAGCGGAATACGGCCGCCGGCGCGAACTTCGTCCAACAGCACCGGGGTCTTCATTTCGAAGGTGGTCAGGACTTCGTCGGTGCCGTGTTTGCAGACTTTGCCAGCATGAGGGTACAGGTCGATCACGTCGCCCATGTTCATGTTGGTCACGTCGAATTCGATTGGCAGTGCGCCCGCATCTTCCATGGTGTTGTAGAAGATCGGAGCGATCTTGCTGCCGAAGCAGAAACCGCCGGCGCGCTTGTTCGGCACGTAAGGCACGTCGTCGCCGAAGAACCACAGTACCGAGTTGGTTGCCGATTTGCGCGAGGAACCCGTACCGACCACGTCACCGACGTAGGCGATGGGGAAGCCTTGGCTGCGCATCTCTTCGATCTGCTTCATCGGGCCGGTTTTGCCTTGCTCGTCCGGCACGATGCCTTCACGGGCCATTTTCAGCATGGCCAGGGCGTGCAGCGGGATGTCAGGGCGGGACCAGGCGTCCGGGGCAGGGGACAGGTCGTCGGTGTTGGTTTCGCCGGTGACCTTGAACACGCGCAGGCTGATCTTGTCGGCCAGGGTCGGGCGGTTGCTGAACCATTCGCCGTCGGCCCAGGACTGGATCACGCCTTTGGCGTGTTCGTTGCCATTGCGGGCTTTTTCCGCCACGTCGTGGAACGCATCGAACATCAGCAGGGTGTGCTTGAGTTGGGCGGCCGCGACAGGCGCCAGCTCGGCGTCGTCCAGCAGCTCGACCAACGTCACGATGTTGTAGCCGCCTTGCATGGTGCCCAGCAGTTCAACAGCGCGCTTTTTGTCGATCAGGGGGGAGGTGGCTTCGCCTTTGGCCAGGGCGGACAGGAAGCCGGCCTTGACGTAGGCAGCTTCGTCAACGCCCGGTGGAATGCGGTTGGTGATCAGGTCAACGAGGAATTCTTCTTCGCCAGCCGGGGGATTTTTCAGCAGCTCGACCAGGCCTGCGGTTTGTTCGGCGTTAAGCGGCTGGGGAACGATACCCAGGGCTGCACGCTCTTCGATATGTTTGCGGTAGGCTTCAAGCACAGTTATTACCCTCATCAGTGGTCCCACGGGACGCTCATCCAGGAACGACCGGCACGCGTGCGCTCGGGGGCTTTTTGGGCCGCAAAGCCAGCGCTGCCGGCGTTCCTTACAGAAGCTGCTTTCAAAGTTTTACGCCTGCAGAACGGAGCTGATGAGGGTTGGCGCAGTGTTGACCTACCGGGGTCAAGTCTGCGCCAACACCGTTCTGAAGGAACGACTGTGCTCGTGACGCTTTGAAAACAGCTTCCAGCGGATTATTGGCGCCTTACAAGGCCGGGTGATTCTACGGCAAAAAAAAACTAAAGGTAAGTTGCGTCACCAAGTTTGCAGGGTGATCAACCTTAGACAAAGGGCTAACATGGCGCCCTGTTTCGCTGATCTGCGTGTTTTCGCCCATGCCCAACCAAACCATCAAGACCCCCTGCGTCGGCCTGTGCTCCACGGTCTACGGCGATCTCGTGTGCCGCGGCTGCAAGCGCTTTCACCATGAGGTGATCCAGTGGAACGGCTATAACGAAGAAGAAAAGCGAGCGGTCTGGCTCAGGCTCGAGCAATTACTGGTGCAGGTGATGGCCGGCAAAGTGGAGGTTTTCGATCCCAAGGCCCTGCGCGGGCAGTTGGAACAACGCAAGATTCGCTTCGTGCCGCACCAATCCGAATATTGCTGGGCTTATCAATTGATCGCGCGTGGGGCGCGGGTGATCAATAACCTGGAGGCCTACGGCATGGTGCTGCTGCCGGAGTTTCGCGACTGGGCGCTGCCGCAATTGCGTGATGCGATTGACCGGGAGTTCTTTATCCTGTCCGAGGCGCATTACCAACGCTACATCGCGCCGGGGTTCCTCAGGGATGCATTACTGATTGAAGGCACAAAGCCATAATGTGGGAGGGCGCAAGCCCTGATGCCGGTTTAGGCTTTTTGTAGGCGCAAGTTTGCTCGCGAAAAACCTGTAAGCGTCGCGATTAGTCAGGCAACGCGCGTTATCGTTGACGTTTTTCGCGCGCAAGCTCGCTCCTGCAGCAGCGGGTGATGTACGTTTGACTGACACTTTATGAGTCACGCCTCGCCAGCCAACGCCTCCAGATGATCCATCAACGTCTGCGGTTTAAGTACCAGCACATCGCTTTCCACCGCATCGAGCACCACCTCTGCGGTATTGCCGATCAGCGCTCCGGTAATCCCGGTGCGCCCGACGGTGCCGATAATCGTCACGGCCGCGTGCAGTTTATGCGCCAGATGCGGGATGAGTACGTCCGCCGGGCCTTCCTCGACGTGCAGGTGCTTGTCGTCCACGTCGAACTCAGCCTGGAATGCCCGGCACTGCTCGCGGTAGCGCGTCTCGATGGTTTCCTTGAGTTGGAACGTCGGGTCTGCCGCCGACAGCATCGGCGATGGGTGCGCGCTGATCACGTGCAACTGCGCCTTGGCCAGGCTGGCGATATCGAAACCGTGGTCGATGATGGAATTATGCAGCGAGCGGTGTTCGCTGTCGGTATTGCCCACGTCGATGGCCGCCAGGACCACTCCGCCGGCCCATGGCGTGGCGGTCTTGACCAACAGCACCGGCGTCGGGCAGTAGCGCAACAGTTTCCAGTCCGCTGGCGTCAGCAGGGCTTTTTTCAGCGGGCTGTCGGGGAAGTGCTGTTTGATTACCAGGCCGCAACCTTCGGCCTGCTGCACATCGATGATGGTGTCATGCAGGTGGTCGTTCCAGGCCTGTTCGGTGGTGACGCTGTAGCCGTCGTTCTTCAAACCTTCCTTGAGCACGCTCAACAGCGCTGAATGCTCATGTTTCCTGTCGCATACCAGCAAGTGCAGGTGTGCGTCCGTTACCCCGGCGATCAGCTTGGCGCGCTTGAGGGCCAGGCTTTCCGAATGCTCGGGGTCGATGACCACCAGGATGCTGCGAATGGCTTGCATGGTCGGATCTCCAGGAAAGGGTCTGCAATCACTATAGTTGCTGCTGGCCTGCCGTCATCTTGATGTACATCAAGGCCCATGGCTGGTGGTCTGCGGCGTGGTCGGTATAATCGGCGCCCTTTTGTGATCCTTTGCCCGTGAGCCCGATGATCCTGCCCGAAATCCACGAATTCCTCGGCTGCCGCACCCCCGACGCCTGGGTCCAGGCCGCGTTGGCCGATCAGGAAACCTTGCTGATCGACCACAAGAACTGCGAATTCAAAGCCGCCAGCACCGCCCTGAGCCTGATCGCCAAGTACCACGGCCACATCGACCTGATCAATATGATGTCGCGCCTGGCCCGTGAAGAGCTGGTGCACCATGAGCAGGTCATGCGCCTGATGAAAAAGCGCAAGGTTGAGCTGCGCCAATTGTCCGCCGGCCGTTACGCCTCGGGGTTGCGCAAGGTGGTGCGCAACCATGAGCCGGTCAAGCTGGTGGATACCCTGGTAGTTGGCGCTTTTATCGAAGCGCGCAGCTGTGAGCGTTTCGAGGCGCTGGTACCGCACTTGGACGAAGAACTCGGCAAGTTCTACTTCGGTTTGCTCAAAAGCGAAGCGCGGCACTTCCAGGGGTACTTGAAATTGGCGTACCAGTACGGTGACGCCAAGGACATCGCCCAGGTGATCGAACGGGTGAGGGCGGCCGAGCAGGCGCTGATCGAGTCAGCCGACGTCGAGTTCCGCTTTCACAGTGGCGTGCCAGCCTGAGGCCACGGCCACGCCGATCAAGGTGGTGATCCCGGTCAGCAGCAGGATCACCGTTTGCGTGCCGAATGGCGCGGCCAAGACCGCAATGATCAGGCCCGCCAAGGGTTGGGCGAGGTTATTGAGCAAGGTGATCACGCCCACCGTCTTGCCGAAATCCTGCACCGGAATAACCCGCTGACGGGCGCTGCGCATGTACACGTTGAACATCTTGTCGAAACCGGTCACCAGCAGGAAGCCCACGGCGTATGCCCACACGCCGGGGCTGATGGCGGTGATCAGCGCGCCGACGGCAATCATTGAATACGACAGCCCGCCGAGCACCTTCAGCGGCAGGGTCGAACGCGCCAGGTAAAACAGAATCACGAGGGTGACCACCGCGCCGGCGGCTTGCAGCAGGGCGTAGGCGTCCTTGTCGGCGGCATAGTGGCCCGTGACCATGGCGGCCGAGGTGGCCAGCGTCACGCCGATGATCAGGTTCACCCCCACCGCCAACGTGATAAGGCGCTTCAACACCGCCAGGTTGCGAATATGCCCGAAGGCGACGCGCAGCGGTTGCAGCCAGATATCCTGATGCTGAGCATGGGGCTGCAGGTTCACCGTGGTGTTGCGCTGCCAGATCAACATCGCCAGGTCGGCCAGCACGAACAGCCCGGCGATCCCCAGCACCACCCAATGCCAGGCCCACACGTCCAGCATCAGCGCCGCCACCAACGGCCCGAGCACCAGACCGCTCTGGTCGGCAATCTGCGAATAGGACAGGGTCTTGGCGTAGGTGTACTGCTGGAAAATATGCGGCATCACCACTTCCCGCGCCATGATGCCCTGGGTGGTCAATACTCCGCACAACGCGGACAGCATCACCAGCCAATGGATACCGTCGAACAGCCCATACAGCGCCACCGCCACCACACAGGCCAGTGCCCGGTACACCTGGCTGATATGCAGGATGCGCACCGGGGAAAACTTGTCGCACAACGCCCCGCACACCGGAAACGCCAAATAGCGCGGCAGCGACTCGACAAAAAATGCCAGGCCTGCCCACGACACGCTGTGGGTGGTCTGGAACACGATCAGCGGCACGATGAACAGCAGAATCTGGTCGGCCAGCCGGGACAGGAACAATGAGAGGAAGAACGCCAAGTAGTCCTTGCGCATATAACTCCCTGCGAGTGACGTAAAAGATTGCAGGCTATTTGTTAAAAACTCTTAAAAGTATGAAGCTTCCCGGCACCGTGCGAGGCCGCTGCTCCCGTCGACCAGCTTGCCACCTATAATGCCCGCACTTCAATCCGTGCATCCACACTGAGAACTTATGGAAAACCTGGGTCTGGGTAAGGTCCTGCTCGTCGAGGACGATGAGAAGCTGGCAGGGCTGATCGCGCATTTTCTGTCGCAGCATGGTTTCGAAGTGCAGGTGGTGCACCGGGGCGATCTGGCCTTGGCGGCGTTCCTTGCGTTCAAGCCGAAGATGGTCGTGCTCGACTTGATGCTGCCGGGCCAGAGCGGGCTGCATGTGTGCCGCGAGATTCGCAATGTGTCGGATACGCCCATAGTGATCCTGACGGCCAAGGAAGATGACCTGGACCATATCCTGGGCCTTGAGTCCGGCGCCGACGATTACGTGATCAAGCCCATCAAGCCGCCGGTCCTGCTGGCGCGCCTGCGTGCCCTGCAACGCCGGCAAGTGCCCGAACCGACGGTGCGCGGCCACCTGGCATTCGGCCGGTTGTCGATCGATCGCAGTTGCCGGGTGGTCAGGCTGGGCGATGAGCAGATTGACCTCACCACCATGGAGTTCGAACTGCTGTGGCTGCTGGCGAGCAGCTCGGGCACCATCCTCTCGCGCGACGACATCCTCAACCGCATGCGCGGCATTGCGTTCGATGGCCTGAACCGCAGCGTCGATGTCTATATCAGCAAACTGCGCGGCAAGCTCAACGACAACCCGCGTGAGCCGGTGTGCATCAAGACCATCTGGGGCAAGGGCTACCTGTTCAATCCGTTCGCGTGGGAGGTTTAGATGCTGCGCCTGTACCTGCGCCTGTATCTGATCCTTGCGCTGGGCCTGGCCGGGGCGATCTGGCTGGTCACCTATGGCCTGGACGCGTACATGCCCGAATCCAATGAAACCTATAACCGTGAAGCCCTGCGCGGCCCGGCGTGGGCCTTGGTGGAGCAATTGCGACCGGTGCAGGGGCCGGCGCGCCAGGCACGCCTGGATGAGCTGCAACCGCATTACGGGCTGCGCCTGCAACTGGTGCAGCGCGACGGCCAGCACCTGAGCGAGCGCGAGCAGGCACTCCTGGCGGCTGGCCAAGTGGTAGTGCGCGAGGACTTCATGAAATTCCTTGCGCCTATCGACGGCGGCGCGCAATTGCTTGAAATCCAACTGCCGGAGGAACCCAAATGGCTCTACCTGTGGGCCTACGGTTTTCTCGGTGTGAGCCTGGCCATCGTCCTGTATTTCTGGGTGCGCCCGCACTGGCGCGACCTGGAGCACATCCGCCTGGCGGCGCAGCGCTTTGGCGACAACGACCTCGGCTCGCGCATCCTGTTGCCGCGCCGTTCCACCGTGCGTGCGCTGGCCGGGCACTTCAACCAGATGGCCGAGCGCATCGAGAGCCTGATCGCCAACCAGCGCGATCTGACCAACGCGGTATCCCACGAACTGCGCACGCCCATTGCGCGCTTGTCCTTTGAGCTTGACCAGCTCAAGCAACAGGCCGATCCGCGCCAAAGCCGCGAGCTGATCGCCGATATGTACGCTGACCTTGGCGAGCTGGAAGAAATGGTGTCCGAGCTGTTGACCTACGCCAGCCTGGAGCGCGGCGCGACCCAGGTCACCCGCGAAAACATCGAGGCCCACAGTTGGCTGGACAGCGTGATCGGCAGCGTGGCGCTGGAGGCTGAGGCCGCGGGGGTGCAGTTGTCGCTGCGTACCTGTGAGGTCGATGTGATTCGCATAGAGCCACGTTTCATGGCTCGCGCGGTGATCAACCTGCTGCGTAACGCCATTCGCTATGCCGACCGTCGGGTTGAAGTGTCATTGACCCGCTTCGGCAGCGGTTACGAAGTGCGGATTAACGACGACGGCCCGGGCGTTCCGCTCGAGGGCCGGGCGAAGATCTTTGAACCCTTCATGCGCCTGGACTCAAGCCGCGACCGCCGTACCGGTGGCTTCGGCCTGGGCCTGGCGTTGGTCCAGCGGGTCAGCCAATGGCATGGCGGGCAGGTGCAAGTGCTGGACTCGGAGTGGGGTGGGGCGTCGTTTCGGATGACGTGGGCGTATGCCGAGTAAGGGCCGCCGTAGTTCGAAGTGAGATGCGAGCCTGCCGACATAGCCTGGCCTGCCGGCGTAAATGAGCTCCTTGAAGCCCATGCCACGTTCCAGGCTGAGTTATTTCAACGTCCTGCTTTGGTGACACCGGCGTGCCTGAGTCGGCAGTTCGTCCAGGTTAGAAATGCAAGCTCTTGAGGGGCGATTGCAGACGTTTGAAGGCGTAGCCCGAAGCGCTCAGGCCGTTGATCTGGCGGCTGACGGTATCGCCCAGGCCATAGCCGCTGCCGGCCAATACCGCGTGGGCGTTATCGACGGGCAGCAGGATGTAGTCGGTCAGTGGTTCATCGTGCAACTGGCCGCGAATCACCAGGAAGCCGTCCTCCAGGCGCACGCTGATGCCGCTCAACGGCGCATCGGGCTCATGGCTATTGAGCACCTGGTAGGTGCCGACGGTGTCCGCCCACGCCATGGGCAGCGGCGGCGGCTCGATGCGTTCGCCGACGGCAACGCGTTGGCCGTGGCTGCGGGCGGTGAGTATCTGCCGGCCTTGTACCCTGATCACGTCCAGTTGCACACGGCCCAATTCGCCAAGGTCCTTGAGCCAGAAGCCGAGGAATTTTTTCTGCGCGCGCAGCCAACCCTGATCGTCGCGCAGCAGCTCGAAGTCATGCCCGGCCAGTTCGCCGGCCAGGCGTCCGCCATCATCCTTGATACGAAACACACCCCAGGCGGTTGCGTAAAACCCGGCCAGGCGCTTGCGGTCGACCGCGGCCGGCACTTGGCGCAGTTTGAGGCCGTGGCTCGGAGCCTGACAGCCATCCGCGCAGACCGGCGTACCGGTCTGCGCCTGAAGCATCAGGCGCAAGGCGTCGGTGGCCAACGCCGCCACCCTCGCTTCGGCACTGCTGTCGTTGGCCATGATGATGACGGCCAGTTGTTGATCCGGCAGTACGCTCAACTGCGCGGCGAAATCATCGACGTCACCGCTGTGCTGATAGGCGCGTACGCCAGGGGCGACCGGCTCGTCCCCGCATGGGGCCAGAAACCAGCCCAGACCCATCTGGCAGTCGAAATCCAGGGCGTTGCCGGTGTTCTGCTGGGTGAGCATCTCGTCGATCGACGCGCTGCCCAGTACCCGGTTGCCCTGGTAGACGCCTTTGGCGAACAGCATGCGCACGAAGTGGCTGAGGTCTTTGGGGCTGGCCCACAGGTTCCCGGCGGCGAGGTCACGCAGTTGTGCGTCGTTGCCGGGTTTGCCTTCTTCGTAGCCCAGGGCGCGGTAGCTCGATTGCGCGCTGGTGCCGACGAAGCTTGAATGATTCATTTCCAGAGGCTTGAGCAGGCTGTTTTGCAGTTGCGCCTCGAAGCTTCTGCCGGAGCTGCGCTCGATGGCCGCTCCCACCAGGGCGTAGCCCAGATTGGAGTAAGCCACCTGGGAGCCGGGTGGGCTGCTCAGCCATACGCCTGAAACGCGCTGCGGCATCTGGCCCATGGCGTAGGTGCTGTGCAGGTCGCGCAAATGCTCACTGGGCAAGCCGGACTGATGGCTGAGCAAACGGCGCAAGGTAATCGCACGATCCGCCTCGTCCTGGTCGCTGTGAAACCGCGAACGTACGTGGAACTCGCGCAAGGTTTGTTGCAGCGGCGCATCCAGCGCCAGGCGCTGTTGCTCCACCAGTTGCAAGGTCGCGGTGGCGGTGAGCAGCTTGGAGAGGTCCCCGGCGCGAAACGCCGTGTCGGGGGTTACTGGCACACCCCTGGCCTTGTCGGCCAGGCCGAAGCCGCTGGCCCAGACCAGTTGCTGGCCATGGACCAGCGCAATCGACAACCCCGCCACATTCTCCTGGGCCATTTCACGAGGGATACGGTTTTGCAGGTAGCGGATGATCGCGCCGTAATCGCCTTTTTGAATCGACGGCGGGGCTGGCGGTTGCCCCTGGCAACCGACAGTGCCCAACAGGCAACCCAACAGCGGAATACCGCGTAGCGTGCGAAACATGAACAGCACCCGAATGTTGGTTTGGAGGCTCGAATGCTAAGGCCGTGGCGGCGCACAATCTTTGAGTGCTTTGTCGGGAAACTGTCAAAGAGTGTTAACGCCGGCCCGCACTGGCTGAAGATGTAAGCGCAGCGTGTTACTGGCCCTGGAAACGTATTTCCCGGTAGCGCGGCACTGCCAGATGCCAGGCAATGTTGCCGCGCCATTGG
>NZ_JASLAW010000072.1 GCF_030147005.1 Pseudomonas sp. | reverse complement strand
CGAGGGAGCTTGCTCCCGCTGGACTGCGTAGCAGTCCCATTTTTGGGGCCGCTTCGCGCCCCAACGGGAGCAAGCTCCCTCGCCACAGGTCGCAGGTTTTTCTGCTTTAGCGCTTAACTGACCGGCATTAGGGCAAGCCCCACTACCAGTGAGTCAACTTTCTGTAGGAGCGAGCTTGCTCGCGAAAAACTTACAGGCGCCGCGTTCATTCAGGCAGCACGCGTAATGGATGACTTTTTCGCGAGCAAACTCGCTCCTACAGAGGCACTTTATGAGCGAACTATCCGATGCGCACGTTACCGCGCGGCCCGGCAATCGCCCAGATGATCAGGCCCAGTACCGGCAGCAGCAGGATCAACAAAATCCACAGCACCTTGGCGCCCGTGCTCGCGCCGCTTTTGAACACGTTGATGATCGCCCAGATATCCAGCGCGAGGATGATCAGGCCAATCAGGCCATTGAAAGTGGAACCCATGGTGTCGCTCCTAAGTGAGGGCATGCCCTTGTAGGATAGTCAGCCCTGGCAGGGGTTCCGTTTTATTTCAGACGTGAACGGCAACCTTCAGCGCTTCCAGCGACGGTGCGGCCTTAATGCCGATCTCGGCGCACAGTTCCAACACGCGTGGCAGGTCATTGCCGAATACCAGTACGGCCTGGATTTCGTCATCGAGCAATTGGCTGAAGTTGAGCAGCACATAGCCGCCGTCTTCCGGGCTCAGGGCGCTCATTTGGATCTGGATGCGATTGAGCGCAGTCAGGTCTTCGGTCTTGGCCAATTGCTTGGGCTTGAGGTTGAACGCCACGCCCGGGCCGAACGAGGCGACGATCTGGGCAAACAGGTCGGCGTAGGTATCGGCCTGGAAGAGCACAGTGTCCGGCAGGCTGCCCACCACCACCCATTCCCCCAGCGGAATCGGGAAGGTGTCGTCGTAGTTGATATCCGGATTGGCCGCCAGAAACGCCGCAGGATCTGCGTAGGCCTGAGCCGCTTCATCGGCGATACGCGCCACTTCGTCCTCGCCCATGACGCCGGCGCTGATTTTGCTGATGAGTTCGACGAGAGCGGTTTTCATGGGGTGGTCCTGTGGCGGGCGGGTTTTCGAGGGCGCGTAGCCTACACCAGTTTTTGCAACAACGCCGCCGTATCCACTGCCCCCATGGTCTTCGCCGCCGCCAGCGCGGTCGCGCCCTGGGCGTCGGTGGCCTTGGGGTCGGCACCCTGGCCGAGCAGGTAGTTGAGCATTTCGACGCGGTTGAACATGGCGGCCATCATCAATGCCGTGCGCCCATCCGAAGACGCCGCTTCAATCGGGGTTCCGCCGTCGATCAACGCCTTGACCACGTCCAGGCTGCCCTTGAATGCCGCACCGGCGATCGGCAGCTGGTTCTTGTCATTGGCAATCAGGGGATCGGCCTTGAACTCCAGCAGCACTTTTACCGCTTCGGCATGGCCGTGGTAGGCGGCAAGCATCAGCAACGTGTCGCCATTGTGGTTACGAAAGTTGGCCGGCAGGCCTTTGGCCAACAGCGCTGCGAGCATGGCGGCATCGCCCTTGCGGGCGACGTCGAAGACCTGCTCGGCGAACTCGGCGGCTTCGTCTTCGGTCATTTGTGTAGGTTGATTCGACATGTAGGGCTCCTTTTTTCTGATGCTCTATAGGGCGCCCAGTGTCGCGATGGAGTTCCCTGCTGTCATGGATTTTTTCTCAAAAGCGCCAATAGGCAGAATCAATAGCGAAAGTGCCCACCCTGTATCTGCGCAAGCAGGTGCCCGGTGACCGGCACATAGCTGTCCGAGCCCGGCAACCAGGCAAACAGCGGATCATTGCCGGCCTTGTCCGGGTCGAACGCCTGCTCCTTGAGCGTGACTTTCTGGTACTTGAAGGTGCCGGTGGTTTCCATCTTCACCTTGATCCGCAGGAACAACGGCACCGCATAATGTGGCAACCGGGCGTGGGCGAACTGCAGCAACTCGCGCATATCCAGCGCGGCCAGAGACTCGCGTGGGGTGATGGCGACCATCCCGGCACGCCCGTTGGTGTTTTCGATCTCAACCCCGTAGGCCACCGCTTCGGCGATGTGCGGATGCAGCAGCAGGGCATTTTCCACCTCGGTGGTGGACACGTTTTCGCCCTTCCAGCGGTAGGTATCCCCCAGTCGGTCGACGAATTGCGCATGACCGAAGCCGATACTGCGCACCAGGTCGCCGGTATTGAAATAGCGGTCGCCCTTCCCGAACACGTCGCTCAGCACCACCTTGTGATTCTTTTGCGAGTCGGTGTAGCCATCGAACGGTGACTTTTCATCGATCCTTGCCAGCAGCACGCCCTGCCCGCCCGTGGGCACCTTGCGCATATAACCATCGGCACCCCGCAGCGGCTCGCCGGTATCGTGGTTGTACTCCACCAGCGCCCACCGCTGCAGGCAAAACCCGACGGTGTTGTCGAAATTCAACACGTTGGTAAAGCCGATATTGCCGTCGCTGGCAGCGTAGAGTTCGCAGACATGCTCGATCCCATAGCGCTGCTTGAACTGGGCCCACGCGCCCGGGCGCAAGCCATTGCCAACCATCTTGGTCACGCAGTTGTCGCGATCCTGCGCGCTGGGCGGCTGGTCGAGCAGGTAGCGACACAGTTCACCGACATACCCCAGGGTGGTCGCTTTGAACGTGCGGGCATCGTTCCAGAACTGGCTTGCGCTGAACTTGCGGCGAATGGCAAACCCGGACGCGCCAATGATTGCCGAGCCCCAGCACACACACAGGCCGGTAGCGTGGTAGAGCGGCAGGGTGCAATACATGACGTCCTGCGGGCCCATGTCCAGGGCGATGCTGCCGAAACTCACGGCGGTTTTGGTCCAGCGCCCGTGCTTCATGATGCCGGCCTTGGGCAAACCGGTGGTGCCGGAGGTGTAGATATAAAAGCAGGGATCGTTGAAAAACACCTGGGCGCAACTGACCGGGTTGTGCACCGGGCTCTCGGCGCTGGCGACCATCAAGTCGATAAACCCCTCCGGCGGCCCGCTTGAAGACTGATCGGCGACGAACCAGGTGCGCTCAGCCGCAATCCCCACCTGATTACGCACCGTCGCGTAGCTGGCGACCAATTCCTCACCCACCACAATTGCCGCCGGGTTGACCAGGCTCAGGCTGTGCTCCAGCGCCGCCTGGGTCTGCGCGGTATTGAGCATGGCGCAGATACCACCGAGCTTGGCCACGGCCAGCACGCTCAACAACAGTTCCGGACGATTTTCGATGAACAGAGCCACCACCTGACCTTTGCGCATGCCCTGGGCATGCAGGTGGTGGGCGATGCGGTTGGCACGCTGGTTGGCGTCGCGGTAGCTGATCACGCTGTCGCCGTACAGCAAGGCGGCACCGTGCGGGTTGCGCAGCGTGGCTTGTTCGAAGTGCCAACCCAGGCCGCACGGCTGTGCGGGGTCGGTGACGTTGGCGGCGCGCATGCCGCGCAGCACCCGCGGGAGCGCCCGAACAATAGTCGGCACCTTTCGCAGCAGCATGGGCCAAGTGATCATGTCGTTTGAATGGGGGGCCATGGCGGGACGTCCTGTTCTTATTATTTGACCGGGGCCGGAACACCGCCGGTGTCCGGGGAGTTCGCCGTGCCCCTGCAACGAAAGTACGCCAGCCCTTCTTTTGCTGTACACGCGGTATTTGAAATGTTTTGTATCCCGCACACCCGCCAGAGGGCTCGATGGAATTTATCGAGGAAATATGCGGTCAGAATTGTCAGCAAGGGCCGGTTGCGCGTAAGAAATAGCCGCACGGATAACGCAAAATGCAGGATGCACGATGGCCTTTCATGCAAATTGCACGAAAACGAAAATTCTTAAAATTTATAACTTGCTGATTTATAAAGACTTTTTACAGTAATCAATACTGGCACAATCACTGCACCTACCACTCCATGCTTGCCAACTTGAGCCAATGGAGCTGATAGACATGAGCCTGATCCAAGATAAATTCGCTTCGGTATTTTCCAACTACGACGTCACCACCCAGCCACGTCCAGACGGCGGCATCCTGTTGACCCTGCGCAACAGCGAAGGCAAGCAGGTCAAGCGCTCGATCTCGTATCAGCAGCTGCACACCGCCGACCAACTGACTTGGGTGATCAGCGCGATCCGTCGCGACCTGGCTGAACAAGCCAGTGAACTGCCGCAAATTTCGATGCTGCAAAGCCAGAACCGCTTTGCTCTGCCGACGTACCACTCGGCATAAGCTGCACCTGAAAAAGGGCCGCGACGCCGTTGAGCGTCGCGGCCCTTTTTTTATGTTTTTGTCCCGTCCTAAATAAGGTTTACACCTTCTGATCTGGTTTTCAGGAGGACGTGATGGAATCAGTAAAAAGGCGCAGTCAGCGAGACTACCCGCTGACCTTTAAATTATCGGTTGTCGATCAGGTCGAAAAAGGCGAGCTGAGTTATAAAGAGGCTCAGGAGCGCTACGGGATTCAAGGCAAAACGACCGTTCTGACGTGGTTACGCAAGCACGGTCG
>NZ_JASLAW010000071.1 GCF_030147005.1 Pseudomonas sp. | reverse complement strand
GAGGGAGCTTGCTCCCGCTGGACTGCGTAGCAGTCCCATTTTTGGGGCCGCTTCGCGCCCCAACGGGAGCAAGCTCCCTCGCCACAGGTCGCAGGTTTTTCTGCTTTAGCGCTTAACTGACCGGCATTAGGGCAAGCCCGCTCCCACAATTCAACCGCGTTCGACTTAAAGGCGCGTATCCTTGAAAGCCCCATTCCGCCAAGGCCCACGCTCTCCATGCTGGTGATTTCCAACAACGTCCACCTGCCCGATGCTGAAATCGAGCTGACCGCCATTCGCGCCCAGGGCGCCGGCGGGCAGAACGTCAACAAGGTGTCAAGTGCGGTGCACCTGCGATTTGATATTCCGGCATCGTCGTTGCCGGAGTTCTATAAGGAGCGGTTGCTGGCGCTGCGCGACAGCCGTATCACCAGCGAAGGCGTGCTGGTGCTCAAGGCCCAGCAATACCGTACCCAGGAACAGAATCGCGCCGATGCGCTGGAACGCCTGGTGGAATTGATCCTCAGTGCCACTAAAGTCGAGAAGAAGCGCCGCCCGACCAAGCCGACCCTGGGCTCGAAAAAGCGTCGCCTTGAATCCAAGACCAAGCGCGGCAGCATCAAGGCCGGGCGCGGCAAGGTCGACTTTTAGGCATCGCGTGTTTCGCGGGCCCTGGGCGCCTGGCGATACAGGTACACACTCAGCAGCAAACCACCCAATGCGGCGAGGGCGGCGAACAGGAAGATCGACGCAAAGCCGAAGCCTGCCGCCACCGCCCCGGCCAGTGGGCCGGTGATACCCAGGGATAAGTCGATAAACAGCGAATAGGCACCCACCGCCGAACCGCGGCTGGAGGCGGGCACCAGGTTGACCGCTTCGACTCCCAGCGCCGGAAATACCAGGGAAAAGCCAAACCCGCTCAACGCCGCACCCGCCAGGGCCAGATTGGCGTCCGGCGCCAGCCACAGCAACAGCAGCCCGAGGATCTCCACCGACAGGCAGGCAATCGCCACGCGAAACCCGCCGATACGGTTGATCAGGTTGCCGAACAGCAGGCGCGCACCGATAAAGCTGGCGCCGAACAGGCTCAGCGCCCACACCGCGTTATCCCAGTGCTGGGTGGTGTAATACAAGGTGATAAAGGTCGCGATGGTGCCAAAACCGATGGAACCCAACGCCAGCGCGCAGCCATGGGGCAATACCCGGCCCAGCACGTTCATGAACGGCAGGCGTACGCCGGTCACGATGGGCGCGGCGACCTTGTTCCAGGCCAGCAACAGGCCGACTGCCGCGAGCAGGACAATGCTGACGCCCATGCTCCACAATCCGAAATGTCTGACCAGCAATACGCCCAGCGGCGCACCGACCGCCAAGGCGCCATAGCTGGCGATGCCGTTCCAGGAGATGACCTTGGCGGTGTTCGCCGCACCCACCCGGCCGATGCCCCAACCGATGGCGCCCGACCCCACCAGGCTCTCGGCACTGCCCAACACCAGGCGACCGATCAGCAGGCTGCCGAGGCTCAACGCCGGCAGGCTTGAAAACCACGCCGCGAGCAGCATGAACACACCGCTCAAGCCACAACCGGCCAAGCCGATCAGCACCGCGCGCTTGCTGCCCAGGTTATCGATGATTTTGCCCGCATAGGGGCGACTCAACAGGGTGGCCAGGTATTGCACGCTGATCACCAGGCCGGCAACCACCGCGCCGTAGCCCAGTTCGCTGTGGACGTAGCCTGGCAATACGGCCAGGGGGATGCCGATATTCAGGTAGCCGATAAAGGTGAAAAGTACGATGGAAACAACTTGCAGCGTGACCGCCATGGGGCGCTGGGTATCTGGCATGAGGAGAGGTCCACTGTCGCAGCAGGTAAAGATAGGCTGCTAATGATACCGGTGGTTGGGCTCGGGTAGGGCGGTCAAGCGACAAAAACCTCGGATCAGGAAGGTCTCAGGCTTGCGAAGGGGCCAGCAATTGGGTGGTGACCAGGGCGGCCAGGGCGTTCTCCTGGGTGCCGAAGCGCTCGAGCAGAGCGGCTTGTTTGTCCGCGCTGAGGCGGTTCCAGACCTCGACCATCTGCAGGGCGGCGTCGAGTACGGCGGTATCCGGGGTGTCGGTCATTGCAGGGTTCTCTCATTATTCAGGCAGTGTGGAAAGCGCTCAAAGTTGCGCTTTCCACACGGTCTGGTACGGCGTCAGTCCTGGCTTTCGCTGTCGACTGGTTTTGCTTCTTTGGCCTCGGGCCGCGTGTCGTTGGCCTGTTGCGGTGCTGGCTGCTCTGTAGGGTGCAGGCTTGGGAAGGGGAGATTAGGTATCTCGTGCATCGTCGTCGCTCCTCGCAAGGTCTGTTTTTTCAATCGCAGGTGATTCCGCGCTTTCAAAAAGCCTTGGCAGGATACAGCACTGTAAATGACAAATAGACTTTTATATCGACGAAAACTAGAACGGCACCTTGCCCAGAATCATGTCGCGGTACATCACGAAATCACCGAGCAGGCTGTAGAACGGGTGCTGGAAAGTGGCCGGGCGGTTCTTTTCAAAAAAGAAATGACCGATCCAGGCAAAGCTGTAGCCGGCAATCGGCACGGCCAGCAGCAGGCCCAGTGAGCCTCGGCCGACGGCATACGCCAGAATGCCAATCACCAGCGTCGTGCCGATAAAGTGCTGGCGCCTGCAGGTGCTGTTGCCGTGCTCCGCCAGGTAATACGGGTAAAACTCGGCGAAGCTGTTGAATCGCTTGAGGTTTTCCACTCTGACAGGCCCTTTGGTTGTTGTGCCGCCCAACAGATGCTCGGCGGGGAGCTTGTTTAAGTCTAGAGTGATCCGGGGTTACAGCCAGTGACAATAGATGCCACTTTAGTATCCTTCGCTTGCCGGTTGTCATTTAGGCCCACTTTATTCAAGAAGACGCCATGAGCGAACGAACAACTTCGGCAAGCTGGGCGATGGGGATAGTCAAGGCCTTGGAAATGGACGGCCTGGATTGCCCGGCGCTGTTCAAACAACTGGGACTGGACTACGCGGCCCTCAGTGACCCCGACGCACGTTTTCCGCAGGACGCGATGACCCGGTTGTGGCAGCGTGCAGTGGAATTGTCGGGCAACCCGGCCATTGGCTTGAACATGGGCAAAGTGGTGCGCCCCGCATCGTTTCATGTTGCCGGTTACGCCTTGATGTCCAGTAACACCCTGGCCGAAGGCTTCAGGCGCCTGGTGCGTTACCAGCGCATCATCGCCGAAAGCGCCGACTTGAGCTTGCGCTTGTTGCCCGAGGGCTATGCCCTGACGCTGACCGTGCACGGCGATCACCTGCCGCCCACTCGACAAAGCGCCGAGGCCTCGCTGGCCAGCGCGTTGGCGCTGTGCGGGTGGCTCAGCGGGCGTACCCTTCAGCCGCGTAAAGTGCTGCTGCAGGGCGATCAGCCGGCGGACCTTGCGCCCTACAAGCAGGTCTTCCATGCGCCGCTGGAATTCAATGCGGCGTATGACGCGCTGATTTTCGAGCAGGCTGACATGGATGCACCGCTGCCCACGGCCAATGAGGCCATGGCGCTGTTGCATGATCGTTTTGCCGGGGAATACCTGGCGCGCTTTTCCGAAAGCCGCGTGACCCACAAGGCACGGCAAGTGCTGTGCCGCCTGCTGCCCCAGGGCGAACCCAAGCGCGACATGGTGGCGCAGACGTTGCACCTGTCCCAGCGTACCTTGCAGCGGCGTCTGCAGGAGGAGGGCACCAGCTTCCAGAGCCTGCTCGACGACACCCGCCGTGAGCTGGCCGAGCAATACCTGGCACAGCCGAACATGACCTTGCTGGAAATCGCCTACCTGTTGGGGTTCGCCGACCCCAGCAACTTCTTTCGCGCGTTTCGCCGCTGGTTCGACGCCACGCCCGGCGAATACCGGGCGCGGTTGTTGCAAACGTCGCCCGTCAGTGACGCCAGAACGCCGGAATACAGAGCACAAACACCGTAATGATTTCCAGACGTCCCAACAGCATGCCCAGGGACAGAATCCACTTGGCCGCATCCGGCAGGCTGGCGAAGTTGCCGGCCGGGCCGATGGTTTCACCCAGGCCCGGGCCGACGCCGGATACGGTGCTGGCCGCGCCGGTCAGCGCGGTCATCCAGTCCAGTCCCAGCAGTGACAGGGCCAATGCGATAACGCAAATAGTGATGGCGAAGAAAAACGAAAAGGTCAGGATCGAGCGCACGATTTCTTCGTCGAGACGATGGCCGTTGTACTTCTGTTTGATCACCGCGCGTGGGTGGATCAACTGGTTCAGGTTGGCCTTGAGCAGAATGTAGGCGACCTGGAAACGGAAGATCTTGATCCCGCCGGCGGTAGAACCCGAACAGCCGCCGATAAAGCCCAGGTAGAAGAACAGCATCAGCGAGAAGTTGCCCCAGAGGCTGTAGTCCCCCAGAGCGAAGCCGGTGGTGGTCACCACCGAGGTGACGTTCAGCGCCACATGGCGCAAGGCGTCCAGCCAGTGCAGGTTGGTGGTCCACCAATACCAGGTGCCGAGCACCAGCCAGGTCACCACCAGCAAGCCGAGCAAACCCTGCACCTGCTGGTCCTTGATCAGCGCCCGACGGTTGCCGCGCAATGTGGCTACATACAGGGTGAACGGCAAGCTGCCCATGATCATCACCACCACCGCCACCCAATGCACTGCCGGTTGCTTCCAGTGCGCCAGGGACTCATCGGAGGTGGAAAACCCGCCGGTGGAAATGGCCGACATGGCGTGGTTAATCGCATCGAACAGCCCCATTCCCGCCCACCAGAACGCCAGGCTACCAAGGATGGTGATGCCCACATACGCCGCCACGATCAGCCGCGCAACCATATGGGAGCGCGGCATGACTTTTTCCGAGCGGTCCGAAGATTCGGTCTGGAACAGGCGCATGCCACCGATGCGCAGCAGGGGCAGGATCGCCACCGCCATGCCGATAAAGCCGATACCGCCGAGCCAGTGCAACAGCGAGCGCCACATCAGGATGCCCGGCGACATGCTGTCCAACCCACTCAACACCGTTGACCCGGTGGCTGTGATGCCGGACATGCTTTCAAAAAACGAGTCGGTGTAGCTGATGTGCTGAGTCAGCAAAAACGGCAGCGCCGCGAAGACGCATACGACCACCCAACTGGTGACGGTGAGCAGGTACATGTCTCGGGGGCGCAGGTGCACATGTTCGGGGCGACCGGGAATAACCAAGGCCAGGCCGGCGATAAAGGTAATCATGCTGGCCCACAGGAACGAGGGCAGGTCGCCGGTGCGTTCGAATATCACCAGCGTGGCCATGGGCACGACCATGGCGATCGCAAGCGTGATCAGGAAGATGCCGATGATGAAACCGATGATGCGTAAGGTCGGCAACGCCATGAAGTTCGCTCGGGTGTGGGGGTGGCGCCATTCTACCTGCGGTGCAGGTCTTGTAAACCGGGGCTTGGAAGCGACGCGAAGCAAACGTGGGAGCGCGCTTGCTCGCGAAGTCGGTGGGTCAGTCAGCATATGGAGAACTGACTCACCGCTTTGGCGAGCAAGCCCGCTCCCACAGGGGTTTTATGGTGGGGGAAAAATTAAATAAAAAAGGCGACCCGCAGGCCGCCTCTTTGAACTGCGCCTTGATCAGAACTCGTGATCAGCGCTGTCCGGGTTCAGGTCGCTAATGCCCAGCTTGCGCGCGGCGGCTTCGATCGAACCGGTCTGCTTGACCAGCGCAGCGATGGCGTCACGTACGATCTGGTTGCCTGCATCGTTACCGGCTGCGATCAACTGGTCGTAGTGCTCGCCTTTGCCGGCGTGGTCAACCATCACCTGGATCTTCGCTTCGGTCGCCGCCAGGTCAGCCTTGAGGGCCGCATCGGCAGCCGGGTCGGCTTTGGCTATCAGGGACGACAGGCTCGGGCCGGTCAGCTTGTTGCCGTCGACGCGGGTGTACTCGCCCAGGTAGACGTTGCGGATGCCCTTGGCGTCATAGAAGTGCGAGTTATGGGTGTTGTCGCTGAAGCAGTCCTGCTCGTCTTCCGGCGAGTTGGCCTCCAGGGAGACCTTCATGCGTTCGCCGGCCAGTTCGCCCAGGGACAGGCTGCCCATGCCGAACAACATTTTGCGCAGGCCGTCGGTAGCCGGTTCCGATTCGAGGGTGGCGCGGTAGTTGTCTTCGACGTTGGGCTTCCAGTTGCCGACCATTTCCTGCAGGTCGCTGACCAGCAGTTGGGTCACGGCACGCAGGTAGGTGCGACGACGCTCGTTGTGGCCACCGGTTGCACCGTCACCGGTCATGTAATCCGAGGCCGGACGGTTGCCCGCGCCTGGGCCGGTGCCGTTGAGGTCCTGGCCCCAGAGCAGGAATTCGATGGCGTGATAGCCGGTGGCGACGTTCGCTTCGGAACCGCCCAGCTCATTGAGGCTGGCGAGTTTTTCCGGGGTGATCTCCTTGACGTCGACTTTGTCTTCGCCGACCTGGATTTCGCCGTTGGCGATGATATTGGCGTTGGCGCCCGGGTTACCCAGTGCGTGTTCGTAGGATTTGTCGACGTAGTCGATGAGCCCTTCGTCCAGGGGCCAGGCATTCACTTGGCCTTCCCAGTCGTCGATGATGGTGTTGCCGAAGCGGAACACTTCACTTTGCAGGTAAGGTACGCGCGCGGCGATCCAGGCGGTACGGGCCGCTTTGAGCGTGTCGTCGTTCGGGTTGGCGAGGAAGGTGTCGATGGCGGTCTGCAGGGTTTTCGCGGTGGACTCGGCGTCGCTGCACACCGCAAACACCATGTCGGCGTAATGCGCGACCACGGCCTTGGCGGCCGCCTCATC
>NZ_JASLAW010000070.1 GCF_030147005.1 Pseudomonas sp. | reverse complement strand
CGCCACAGGTCGCAGGTTTTTCTGCTTTAGCGCTTAACTGACCGGCATTAGGGCAAGCGGCAAGCCCGCTCCCACAGTCGGGTTTTATGCCAGGCTTACATTACTTCTTGGCTTTAGCCTTGGCACCGCGCTGACGCCGGGCTTCAAACAGGCACACACCCGTCGCTACCGAAACGTTCAGACTGCTGACGCTGCCGGCCATCGGCAAATGCACCAGGTAGTCGCAATGCTCACGAGTCAAACGACGCATGCCTTTGCCTTCGGCGCCCATGATCAGGATGGTTGGGCCGGTGAGGTCCTGGTCATAAATGCTGACGTCGGCCTCCCCCGCCGTGCCGACAACCCACAAGCCACGCTGCTGGAGCTTTTCCAGGGTGCGCGCCAGGTTGGTCACTGCCACCAGCGGAATCACTTCCGCCGCGCCGCAGGCCACTTTACGCACTACCGGTGTCAGGGTCGCTGACTTGTCTTTAGGCACGATCACCGCCAGCGCGCCGGCAGCGTCCGCCGAACGCAGACAGGCGCCGAGGTTGTGCGGGTCGGTCACGCCGTCGAGCACCAGCAGCAACGGCGCGCCTTCGGTACGGTCGAGCAGCTCGTCGAGCATGGCTTCGCCCCACACCTGGCTCGGGCTGACATCAGCAACCACACCTTGGTGAACGCCTTCTACCCACACGTCCATTTCACGGCGTTCAGCCTGGCCGATGGCGACCTTGTTCTGGGTGGCGAGCTCCACCAGCGCTTGCACGCGTGGCTCGCTGCGACCCTCCGCCAGCCATACTTGCTTGACGCGCTTGGGGTGGTGACGCAGCAGTGCTTCTACGGCGTGCACGCCGTAGATTTTTTCCAGACTCATGACTTGGCCTTAGGTTTGCGCGACCCGCCGCTTTTCGCGGGGGCCGAACCCGCTTTGGGCGGGCCTTTACGGTGTTTACTGGGTTTGCTCGACGGTTTTTCCGCCCCTTGGGACTTTCCCCCAGACGCCGCTTTACCACCGCTTTTGGCTTCGTTGAGCAACTGCTGCTTCAACTCGCGGCTCTTGCGCAGCTCGGCGTTTTTCGCCGCAGCGTCGCTTGGGCGATAGGCTTCCGGGGCCTTTTCCTTGGCGGAAGAACGGCGACCAGCCTTGGCTGGCGCAGACTCGACGGCCGCCGCTTTCGCTGGAGCCCCTTTGCCTTTGGCAGCCGGTGCGGTGGTTTCGCCGCCACGTTTTTTACGACCCGTCGGCTCGACGGGCTTGTCAGGCATGCCGAAGTCGATCTTGCGTTCGTCGAGGTCGACGCGCATGACCTGCACTTCCACCGTGTCACCCAGGCGGAAGCTGCGACCGCTGCGCTCGCCCGCCAGGCGGTGATGCACAGGATCGAAGTGGTAGTAGTCGCCCGGCAAGGCGGTGACGTGCACCAGGCCCTCGACGTAGATGTCGGTCAGTTCGACGAACAGGCCGAAACCGGTCACGGCGGTGATCACGCCCGGGAACGACTCGCCCACGCGATCCTTCATGAATTCGCACTTGAGCCAATTCACCACATCACGGGTGGCTTCATCGGCGCGGCGCTCGCTCATGGAGCACTGCTCGCCCAACTGCTCCAGGGCCGCTTCGTCGTACGGATAGATCCGTGCCTTCGGAATGGTCATGGCACCGGCGCGCTTGACGTGCGGGGTGTTCTGCTTGGAGTGGATCACGCTGCGGATCGCGCGGTGCGTGAGCAGGTCCGGGTAGCGACGAATCGGCGAGGTGAAGTGGGTGTACGCTTCATAATTAAGGCCGAAGTGGCCCTGGTTATCGGCGCTGTACACCGCCTGGCTCAACGAGCGCAGCATCACGGTCTGGATGACGTGGTAATCCGGACGGTCCTTGATGCTGGCCAACAAGGCCTGGTAATCCTTCGGCGTCGGGCCGTCCTTGCCTTTGTGCAGGGACAGCCCGAGTTCGCCGAGGAATGCGCGCAGTTTTTCCAGGCGCTCCGGCGGCGGACCGTCGTGCACCCGGTACAACGCGGGAATTTCGTGCTTTTTCAGGAATTCAGCGGTGGCCACGTTGGCCGCCAGCATGCATTCCTCGATCAGCTTGTGCGCATCGTTACGCGTCGTCGGGGTGATCGCGGCGATTTTGCGCTCGGAGCCGAAGACAATCCGGGTTTCCTGAGTTTCGAAATCGATCGCGCCACGCGTATGACGGGCGCCCAGCAATACCTTGTACAGCGAGTAGAGCTGCTTGAGGTGCGGTACCACGTCGGCGTATTCGCTGCGCAGGGCCTTCGCTTCGCTGGTCTTCGGCGTTTCCAGGATAGTGCTGACTTTGTTGTAGGTCAGGCGGGCCTGGGAATGGATTACCGCTTCGTAGAACTGGTAGTCGGTCATTTCGCCGGTTTTGGAGATGGTCATCTCGCACACCATGGCCAAGCGGTCGACTTTCGGATTCAACGAGCAGAGGCCGTTGGACAGCTGCTCGGGCAGCATCGGGATCACGCGCTCAGGGAAGTACACGGAGTTGCCGCGCACCTGGGCTTCGTTATCCAGGGCCGAACCGATCTTCACGTAACTGGACACGTCGGCAATCGCGACGAACAACTTCCAGCCGCCGGAGAACAGCCGCAGCTTGCCCGGCTTGGCTTCGCAATAGACCGCATCGTCGAAGTCGCGGGCATCTTCGCCGTCGATGGTGACGAACGGCAGATGGCGCAGGTCGATGCGCTTCTCTTTGTCTTTATCTTCAACTTCAGGCTTGAGCTTGGCGGCTTCCTTGAGCACGGCATCAGGCCAGACGTGGGGAATATCGTAGGTGCGCAGCGCGACGTCGATTTCCATGCCCGGCGCCATGTAGTTGCCGACCACTTCAACGATATCGCCCTGCGGCTGGAAACGCGCGGTAGGCCAGTGGGTGATTTTCACCTCGACGAACTGGCCGACTTTGGCGGCGCCATTGCGGCCCGGGGTGATCAGCACTTCCTGCTGGACCTTCGGGTTATCCGGCACCACGAAGCCGATGCCGCCTTCTTCGAAGTAACGACCGACGATCGACTCGTGGGCACGGGACACCACTTCGACGATCACGCCTTCACGACGGCCACGACGGTCCAGGCCGGAAACACGTGCCAGTGCACGGTCGCCATCGAACACCAGGCGCATTTGCGCCGGGCTCATAAACAGGTCGTCGCTGCCGTCATCCGGGATCAGGAAGCCGAAGCCGTCCCGGTGACCGGCGATGCGGCCGAGGATCAGGTCAAGCTTGTCGACCGGCGCGTAAGTGCCACGGCGGGTGTAGATCAATTGAGCATCGCGCTCCATCGCACGCAAACGGCGGCGCAGGGCCTCGAGCTGGTCTTCGGTGGTCAGACCGAATTCTTCAACCAGCTGCTCGCGGCTAGCAGGCGAACCACGATCGGCGAGGTGCGCCAGGATCAGTTCGCGGCTAGGAATAGGGTTTTCGTATTTTTCCGCTTCACGAGCGGCCTCGGGATCGAGGGACTGCCAATCGGCCATTAGAGAGTTTTCACCTTGTCTATATGCGGGTTAGTTTGGCATACGCGTATTGAAACGGGAAATTTCAGGCATCAACAAGTGTTTAAAAGCCCTTTGTAGCCCACTCACGCACACCTTGCACGACCATTGACGAAATTTTCCAGGCTTTTTTCATAGCAGGGGTTTACAGCTTAAAAGGGGCTCCGTATAGTGCGCGCCATCAACAGCGGCAACGTTGTTCGATAATGCCCAGGTGGTGAAATTGGTAGACACGCCAGCTTCAGGTGCTGGTGATCGCAAGGTCGTGGAAGTTCGAGTCTTCTCCTGGGCACCAAATTCAGATAAAACCCGCGAAAGCGGGTTTTTTCGTTTCAGGCCTTTGATTTTTAACGAAAAACTTGATTTATTTTTTTGAATCAGGGGTTTACAGATCAAAAAGCCCGCCGTATAGTTCGCCCATCAACAGCGGCAACGTTGTTTGATAATGCCCAGGTGGTGAAATTGGTAGACACGCCAGCTTCAGGTGCTGGTGATCGCAAGGTCGTGGAAGTTCGAGTCTTCTCCTGGGCACCAAATTCAGATCAAACCCGCGAAAGCGGGTTTTTTCGTTTCCGGCGTTCGAAAACTTCATCCGCGATTATCCCCTCGGTCCGCACTTGAGAAGCTTTATCGTTTATCCTTGTAGTGATTTGTTGCACATAAGCGAGGAATACTTCGGATGATGATCCGCGACAACCGACTCAAAACATCCCTTCTGCGTGGCCTGACCCTCACCCTGCTCGGCCTGACCCTGCTCTCGCCCACCGCCTACAGCGCCGACAAGTTCTCCCTGACCCTGTACAACGGCCAGCACAAAGAGGTCGGCGATGAACTTGCCAAAGCCTTTGAAGCCAAGACCGGCATTCACGTCAATGTACGCAAAGGCAGCAGCAACCAATTGGCCAGCCAAGTCGTCGAAGAAGGCGACCGCTCGCCTGCCGACGTGATCTACACCGAAGAATCACCGCCGCTGAACAAACTCGGCGAGCAAGGTTTATTGGCGAAGATCGATGCCGACACCCTCGATGTACTGCCCCAGGATTACGTCGGCCGTAACGGCGATTGGATGGGCGTGACCGCGCGCACCCGGGTCGTCGCCTTCAACCCCAAACTGATTGCCGAAAAAGACCTGCCCAAATCGGTGCTGGATTTCGCCGGCCCCGAGTGGCAAGGCAAGGTTGGCTTCGTACCCACCAGTGGTGCGTTCCAGGAACAGGCTGTGGCGATCATCAAGCTGCACGGACGTGAAGCCGCCGAAGAATGGCTGACTGGCCTGCGCGCATTCGGCAAGGTGTACAGCAATAATATGGTTGCGCTCAAAGCCGTGGAAAACGGCGAAGTGGCCACCGTGCTGGTGAACAACTATTACTGGTTTGCCCTGAAGAAAGAAAAAACCAATCTCGACTCGCAACTGCACTATTTCACCGACGGCGATGCCGGCGGCCTGGTTACGGTGTCTTCCGCCGCCGCGCTGAAATCCAGCAAACACCCCAAGGAAGCCCAACAACTGTTGGCTTTCATGGCCAGTGAAGAAGGCCAGCGCGTGATCACCAACACCTCGGCTGAATACCCGCTGCGCAAGGGCATGCAATCGAATCGCGGCCTCAAGCCTTTCAGCGAACTGCAGCCACCAAAAGTCACCCCCGCCGACCTGGGCAATGCAGAAGAAGCCCTGGAACTGGAACGTGAGGTTGGCCTGAACTGATGAACCCATCGCTCAGCGCCGCAGGTTTCCGCCCCCGACGCAAACGCCCTTCAATCTGGCTGATGTTGCCGGTGCTGTTGCTGGTTGGCCTGAGCCTGCTGCCGCTGGCCTATGTCGGTCTCAAGGCCTGGCAGGCAGGCTGGGCGCAGGCGGTGCACCTGCTGTGGCGGCCTTATGTCTTCGGACTGCTGCGCAACACCTTGGCGCTGATGGTTGGCGTGACGGTGGTGTGCGGCGTGGTCGGCCTGTCCCTGGCCTGGTTGCTGGAGCGCAGCAACCTGCCTGGGCGACGCATCTGGGGGGTGATCCTGTGCCTGCCGTTTGCAGTGCCGGCGTTTGTCAGCAGCTTCACCTGGGTGTCGCTGAGCGCCAACTTCGAAGGCCTCGGCGGCGCGATACTGGTGATGAGCCTGTCCAAATATCCGCTGGTTTTCCTGCCGGTGGCCGCCACGCTGCGCAACCTTGATCCCGCCCTGGAAGAATCGGCGCGGACCCTGGGACTGAATCGCTGGGGCGTATTTTGGCGCATCACCTTGCCTCTGCTGTGGCCATCGCTGGTGGCCGGGGCGCTGCTGATTGCGTTGCACATGCTGGTGGAGTTTGGCGCCCTGTCGATCATCGGCTTGCAAACCTTTACCACCGCGATCTATCAGCAGTTCGAACTGGAGTTCAGCAATGCCAATGCGGCGATGCTCTCGGCGGTGCTGCTGGCGATGTGCCTGACTCTGCTGTGGCTGGAGTTGCGCGTGCGCGGCAAGGGCCGCCATGTGCGTATCGGCCAGGGCGCTGCGCGGCATGCCGAACAGGTGAAACTAGGCAAATGGGCGCCGTTTGGGCAACTGTATTGCCTGGCGCTGGCCATTATCGGCAGCGGCATCCCCCTGGGCATGCTCGGTTATTGGCTGGCCGTGGGTTCATCGGCGGCGTTTCCGGTAGCCGAAATCAGCGAAGCGTTGTTGTCGTCCCTGGCACTTTCCCTTGGCGGCGCAGCGTTGTGCCTGGCGCTGGCAGTGCCGGTCGGCTTGCTGGTGGTGCGCTATAAAGGTCAACTGGCGATCTGGGCCGAGCGCCTGCCGTACCTGCTGCACGCCCTGCCCGGCCTGGTGATTGCACTAACCCTGGTGTATTTCGCACTGCATTACGTGCCGGCGCTGTATCAGACGTCAGCGCTGCTGCTCATCGCGTACGCGCTGTTGTTTTTGCCCCTGGCCCAGGCGCCGATTCGCACGGCGCTGAACAAGGCCGCACCCCAGCTGGAAGAAGCGGCGCGGACGCTGGGCGCATCGTCGTTCAGTGCGTTTTGCCGGGTGACGTTGCCAATTATTTTCCCGGCTTTGGGCGCGGCGTTTGCGTTGGTGTTTCTGGATGCGATGAAGGAATTGACGGCGACATTGCTGCTGAGCCCGACCGGGCTGAATACCTTGGCAACGGCGGTGTGGGCGCATACGTCGAATGTGGAATTTGCAGCGGCGGCGCCTTATGCGGCGTTGTTGATCCTGGTGTCGGGGCTGCCGGTGTATCTGCTCACGACGCGGATGTATCTGAGCCGCTGAGACCGCTTTCGCGAGCAAGCCCACTCCAACGCCTGACCGCGTTCCAACTTTGGAATGCGATCAAGTGTGGGAGCGGGCTTGCTCGCGAAAGGGCCCGACCAGACGACGTTAGGCCCGGAACTGCCCCAGGCTGGCCTTCAACTGCGCCGCCAACCCATCCAGCACCTTGCCACTGGCCGTAGTCTCCACCACCGCCTGCGCGGCGCGCTCAGCCTGGGCATGGATCACTTCAACGCGCCCACGCACCGCCTGTGCGCCCTGGGCCTGATGCTCGGCCGCGCGTGTCGCCAGGCCGATCGCCGCATGCACCTGTTCCACCGAAGCCTGCACCGACTGCTGCAAGCGCACGCTGTCGCGCAGCACCCGCAACCCCTCATCGGCCTGGCGCCCGGCCTTGCCGATGGTGTCTACCGCCTCACGCGCGCCCTGTTGCAACGCCACGATATGCGCCTGGATGTCGCCGGTTGAGCTTTGGGTTTTACTGGCCAGTGCACGCACCTCATCCGCAACCACCGCAAAACCGCGGCCCGTTTCACCGGCGCGGGCCGCTTCAATGGCGGCGTTCAGAGCGAGCAGGTTGGTTTGCTCGGCGATGCCGTGAATCACCGTCAGCACCACCTCAATCTGCTCGCTTTGCTGCGCCAATCGCTCGATCACCTGAGAGCCTGCCTGCACCTGGCCCGCCAACGCCTCGATCAGGCCGCCCACTTCGGCTGAAGTACGCGAGTTCTCATCCGTCGCCTGGCGAATATCCACTACCTGTTGCAGCGCCGCCTGCATGGCATGGCTTTCGGCCTGGGCTTCATCGGCCATTTGCGACAATGCGCGCAGACTCTGCGCCACCTCATCACGCTGCAACCCGGCCGCTGCATCGGCACCGGCATTGCGCAAGGTCATCGCGCCGATTTCCACACCAGTGCGCTGGGCCACATCACCCGCCTCGCGCACGATGGGCTGCAACTTATCCACAAAGCGGTTGACCGCCGAAGCCATATCGCCGATTTCGTCCTTGCTGCTGATCTGGACGCGCTTGGTGAGGTCGCCCTCGCCCGCTGCCAGGTCATCCATGGCAGCGATCAACAGCTTCAGACGGTTGACCACGCGGCGGCCGAGCACGATTGCGATCAGCAGCAATACCCCGAGACCGACCATCGCCAGGCCCATGCCGATACGCCAGCGCAACGTGCCGGCAGCCTCCTGAACCGCGCTGGTGGTGTTGGCGGCCATCTGGGTGGCGGTGGTTTGCGCCGATTGCAGGCGCGCGCCCATGGCGGCAGCGCTATCGGCCGCTGCGCCTTTGAGGCTGTCGCCGACCAACTGATCACCGCTGGCAATCAGCGCGGCGAAACGCTTGTCCAGTGCTTGCAGATCCGCCTCGACCGATGCGGTCGACACCCCCATGCGGACTTTGCCGATTTCCACCCCGTTGGGGCTGATGGACGCCTCGACGTAGTACACGGAAGGATCAGTGCGAGCCGCGTCCAACACCTTATCCAACGCTCGGTCACCCGCGCCCTTGGCCAGCAGCGCCTGGTTGATCGGATTTTCGCGATTCAGGTAGCGGGTCAAATGCTCACCCGCCGCGTCGTCATAGACCACGAACAACACGTTGGGATTGCGCTGCGCCCGCCGGGCAAATTCCGACAATGTCGGCACATCGCTGTCCCACATGGCACGCGGCGCCACCGAAGCCAGCAGCTGCGCCATGTCATTGGCGGAATCCCGCAAGTCTTTTTCCAGGGTCGCACGCAGTTGCTTCTGTTCTTCCTGAAGACGCGTGGAAAGCCCTGCGGTCAAACGCTGGCGGGTACTGACGGACAAACTATCCAGGCTGGACGTGACTTCCTTGCCGGCCTGAGCCAATTCGCCGGACAGCTTCTGACTATCGATGCCCAGGCGGTTACCCAAATCAGCCTCCAGGGCGGTGACCGTGCTCCGCGTCAGCGCGACGGCCACCAGCACTTGCACCAAAAGAGCGATACCTAGGGTAACGAACACTGGCCGCAACAGCCGGCTTTGTAACAATGAGAGAACGGCAGACATCGGGAATCCCTCCACCACGGGTGCCATTAAATTGATAGCACCGCGAAAAAGAGAAACACAGCAAGGGTCGTGCCGCTTGCCGGACAGAAACGACAAAGGGCTCCCGAAGGAGCCCTTTGCTTTTTACATCAACAGCTTATTACGCGAACGGGTGACGCAAAACGATGGTCTCGTTGCGGTCCGGGCCCGTCGAAATAATGTCGATCGGTGCGCCGATCAACTCTTCAACACGTTTGATGTAGGCGCGGGCATTGGCTGGCAGCTCTTCCAGGGTCTTGGCACCCACGGTCGATTCGGTCCAGCCCGGCACTTCTTCATACACAGGCTGCAGGCCCACATAGCTGTCGGCGTCGGTCGGGGCAACGTCATTGCCCTCGGAGTCTTTATAACCGATGCAGATGTTGATGGTTTCCAGACCGTCGAGTACGTCCAGCTTGGTCAGGCAGATGCCCGAGATGCTGTTCACATCGATAGCGCGACGCAGGATAACGGCGTCGAACCAGCCACAACGACGGGCACGACCGGTGGTTGCGCCGAACTCATGACCTTGCTTGGCCAGGTGTGCGCCGACTTCGTCGAACAGCTCAGTCGGGAACGGGCCGGAACCTACACGCGTGGTGTAAGCCTTGGTGATGCCCAGGATGTAGTCCAGGAACATCGGGCCAACGCCTGAACCGGTGGCAACGCCGCCAGCGGTAGTGTTGGAGCTGGTCACGTACGGATAGGTGCCGTGGTCGATGTCCAGCAACGAGCCCTGGGCACCTTCAAACATGATGTCTTTGCCGGCGCGACGCAGGTCGTGCAGCTCGGCCGTCACATCCAGCATCAGCGGCTTGAGCAGCTCAGCGTATTCCTTGCACTCGGCCAGGGTCTTTTCGAACTCGATGGCCGGCTCTTTGTAGTAACCCACCAGCATGAAGTTGTGGTAATCCACCAGCTCACGCAGTTTGTCTTCAAAGCGCGGCATGTTGAGCAAGTCGCCCACACGCAAGCCACGACGCGCCACTTTGTCTTCGTAGGCCGGGCCGATGCCGCGACCGGTGGTGCCGATCTTCAGTTCGCCACGGGCCTTTTCACGGGCCTGGTCCAGCGCCACGTGGAAGGACAGGATCAGCGGGCAGGATGGGCTGATACGCAGGCGCTCACGCACCGGTACGCCTTTCTCTTCCAGCTTGGTGATCTCGCGCAGCAGGGCGTCCGGTGCAACTACCACGCCGTTGCCGATCAGGCACTGCACGCCTTCGCGCAGTACGCCCGACGGGATCAGGTGCAAGACGGTTTTTTCGCCATCGATGACCAGGGTGTGACCCGCGTTGTGGCCACCCTGGTAGCGCACTACGGCGGCAGCATGTTCGGTCAGCAGATCAACGATCTTGCCTTTGCCCTCATCACCCCATTGGGTGCCCAGGACTACGACATTCTTACCCATAACACTTGTCCTCATTCGCGCAAACTTGGTGCCGGCGATGGCCGGCAGGAAAACTCAAGAAGCCAGTGGCGATACTTGCCAAAGCCCGTTCTGCTGAATCAATTGCCGGTCGCAGTCCGCTTCACGGGCGGCGGCCAATGGCTGCCCAGGCAAGGCCTGGACGACACGCTGACCCTCACTGCGCAACTGGCAAACCTGCTGCCAGAGTGCCGCGTCCGTACTGTCGGGCATCCAGATGCCACCAGACGGCAGCTCGACCTCAGCACGCCCCAGGGTCACCAGGGTTTTCAAATCGGTGGAAAAGCCAGTGGCCGGGCGTGCGCGACCGAAGTCGGCGCCGATATCGTCGTAGCGACCGCCCTGAGCGATGGCCTGGCCAACACCCGGTACAAACACCGCGAACACCACACCGGTGTGGTAGTGGTAGCCGCGCAACTCGCCCAGATCAAAATACAGCGGCAGTTGCGGGAAGCGCGCCGATAACTGCTCGGCAATCGCCACCACATCGTCCAGTGCAGCCAACACCGGCGCCGGCGCATTGGCCAGGCGCTCACGCGCAGCCACCAGCACTTCACGACCACCGCACAGGTTGACCAGCGCGCGCAGCATGTCGGCCAGTTCAGCCGGCACGCCGGCGGTCAGGGCGATGACTTCATCGATGGCCTTGCGTTGCAGGGCATCGAACAACTGCTGCTCAGCTTCACCGGACAAGCCGGCCGCACGGGCCAGGCCGCGGTAGATACCGACGTGACCAAGGTCCATGTGCACGTCCGGCACGTCAGCCAGCTGCAACATGGCCAGCATCAGGCTGATCACTTCGACGTCGCTGCTCGGGCTCGCATCGCCATACAACTCGGCACCCAACTGGATCGGGCTACGGGAAGATGACAAGGCACGCGGCTGGGCATGCAGTACGCTGCCGGCGTAGCACAGACGGCTCGGGCCTTCGCGGCGCAGGGTGTGCGCATCGATACGCGCCACCTGCGGCGTGATGTCGGCACGGAAACCCATTTGCCGGCCCGATTGCGGGTCGATGACCTTGAAGGTGCGCAGATCCAGGTCCTGGCCCGCGCCGGTCAGCAGGGATTCCAGGTACTCGATATGGGGGGTCACGACAAACTCGTAGCCCCAGCTCTGGAACAGATCCAACACCTGGCGACGCGCTACTTCAATGCGCGCAGCTTCTGGTGGCAGTACTTCTTCGATGCCATCTGGCAGCAGCCAGCGGTCTACCGTTGCCATTACGCCATTCCCCTTTGATCCGGGCGGCCAGCCCTCGGCCGAGCCTTGAGTGAAGCAGAAAATACCCGCCGCCTGCATAAACCACGCGCAAGAGCGACGTGACGAACGACCTGTAACCGGCCTCGTCGGGCACTTTCCTCGAAAAACCTGTCACGCCTGCCGAATCAAACACGCAGACGCAAAAAAGCCGGGAATTTCCCGGCTGCCGCATCATACACCCGTTTTCTGAAAGGATCACCCCGCCAGGCATTTTAGCCGCCCGACGGAGTGGTTCCTACAAAGTCACAGGTCTGTTACTTGGACTTTTCCAGGTAGCGGAAGAAGTCGCTGCTTGGGTCCAGCACCAGCACGTCGGTCTTGTTCGCAAAGCTTTCACGGTAGGCACGCAGGCTACGGTAGAACGCGTAGAACTCCTGGTCCTGGCCGTAAGCCTTGGCGTAGATCGACGCAGCTTGAGCATCACCATCACCACGGGCCTCTTCAGACTCGCGATAGGCCTCTGCCAACAGTACACGGCGCTGACGGTCGGCATCCGCACGGATACCTTCGGCCAGCTCGTTACCCTTGGCGCGGTGCTCACGGGCTTCACGCTCACGCTCGGTGCTCATACGCTCGAACACGCTGCGATTCACTTCCTTCGGCAGGTCAATGGCCTTGACCCGGACATCGACTACTTCGATACCCAGCTCTTTCTCCGCCATTGTGTTCAGCGAACGGGTGATATCAGCCATCAGCGCATCACGCTCACCGGATACCACCTCGTGCAGGGTGCGCTTACCAAACTGGTCACGCAGGCCCGATTCCAGACGGCGCGACAAACGCTCGTCGGCAATCTGCTTGAGGCCGGAGGTCGCGGTGTAGAAGCGCTCGGCATCCTTGACGCGCCACTTGGCGTAGGCGTCAACCATCACGGCTTTCTTTTCCAGGGTCAGGAAGCGCTGTGTCGGTGCATCCAGGGTCATCAGGCGGGCGTCGAACTTGCGCACTTGGTTGACGTAGGGGACTTTCACATGCAGGCCCGGCTGGACATCCGCCTGGACCACGCGACCGAATTGCAGCAGCACCGCACGCTCGGTCTGAGCGACGATGTAGAAGCAGTTCCAGGCAGCGATGACCACGACGACGCCCACAATCAGGGCGGTCAGCGATTTATTGCTCATCAACGACTCTCCCTGGTACGTGTTTGCTGTTGCAGCAAGTCAGCGGCCGCACGGGCGCTCGCTTCGTTGGCAGCGGCATTCGAACCGGTGGACGGCGCGCTGGTGCCGCTACGACCACCTTCGATCATCTTGTCCAGCGGCAGGTACAGCAGGTTGTTCTGCCCACCCTTGCTGCCGGTCACGAGTACCTTGCTGGTGTTGCTGAAGACTTCCTGCATGGTGTCCAGATACAGACGCTCGCGAGTCACTTCAGGTGCCTTGCGATACTCGGCAACCAGTTTGGTAAAGCGGTCCGCCTCACCCTTGGCACGGGAGACCACTTCGTCGCGGTAACCGTTGGCATCTTCAAGGATGCGCTGGGCTTGACCACGGGCTTCCGGCACGACGCCGTTGGCGTAGGTTTCAGCCTGGTTGCGCGAACGCTGCTCGTCTTCACGGGCACGGATCACGTCATCAAAGGCTTCCTGCACTTCACGCGGTGCGGCTGCGCTCTGTACGTTGACCTGGGTGACGGTAATACCGGTGCGATAGGTATCGAGGAACCGTTGCAGGCGCTCCTTGATTTCGCTGGCCATCAATTCACGCCCTTCGGTCAGCACCTGGTCCATGGCGGTGGAACCCACCACGTGGCGCAGGGCGCTTTCGGTTGCGTGTTGCAGGCTGATTTCCGGCTGATCGACGTTCAGCACGAAGTCCTGCAGGTTGCTGATCTTGTACTGCACGGTCAGCGGCACTTCGACGATGTTCTCGTCTTCGGTCAGCATCTGGCCCTGCTTGGTGTAGGCACGCTCACGCGTGACGTTCTCCATGTACTTCTTGTCGATCGGCGGGAAATAGATGTTCAGGCCTGGCCCGACAGTCTCGTAGTACTTGCCGAAGCGCAGCACCACGGCTTGCTCCTGCTCGTCCACCACGTAGACCGCGCTGTACAGCCAGACGGCCGCGAGCACGACAAGGCCCAGGCCCAGCAGGCCATAGCCGCCGCCCTTGCTTGTACGACCGCCATCGTCACTACCGCGTTTTTTTCCACCACCGAACAACCCGTTCAGGCTTTCCTGCAGCTTTCGGAAGGCCTCGTCGAGATCCGGTGGCCCCTTGCGGTCGCCATTATTGCGGCGCTTACCACCCCAAGGATCCTGATTATTCGAGTTGCCACCCGGCTCATTCCAAGCCATAGCGCTCTCCATCTGATAAAGCAAAGACGCACCCACGGCGCGCCGACCAATGCTACAGAATGCCTGCTACCGCGGCACAACCGCTTTCTCAGGCTTTTATTGCAAAGTGTGTTGCTCGATAAACTCCGCCGGTACAACACCCTCGCGACTGACCAGCCGATTGAGCTCCGAGCGCGGCAATCGAACGGCCAGCAAGCTGACACCTTCTTCGTCGTGTTCTTCTTTCTGTACCGCGCCCAGCTCGAAAAACTGTGCACGCAGTCGAGCAAAACGTTGCGGCAAGCGCAAGGTGCCAATGAACAAATCGCTGCCGAGCAATTCGGCAATGGCTTGCTCAAGCAGCTCCAAACCACTGCCATCACGCGCCGACAGCCAGACCCGCTGGGGTTTGCCGTTCTCGTCGCGCTGGATTTGCGGCTCAACGCCTTCAAGCAAATCGAGTTTGTTATAGACCTCGAGGATCGGCAAGTCTTGTGCGCCAATCTCGCCCAGCACCACCATCACCTGCTCGATCTGGAGCATGCGATCGGGCTCAGCCGCATCGATCACATGCAACAGCAGGTCGGAATTACTCGACTCTTCGAGCGTAGACCGAAATGCCTCGACCAGCTTGTGCGGCAAGTGCCGGATGAAACCCACGGTGTCGGCCAGGACAATCGGCCCCAGGTCGCCGATATCCAGACGGCGCAAGGTCGGGTCGAGCGTGGCGAACAGTTGGTCTGCCGCGTACACGTCCGACTTGGTGACGTTGTTGAACAGCGTGGACTTGCCGGCGTTGGTGTAGCCCACCAGGGACACGGTGGGAATATCCGCACGCGAACGGCCACGACGCGATTGTTCGCGCTGACTGCGGACTTTCTCCAGGCGGCCCTTGATCTGGCGCAGGCGAACCCGCAACAGACGCCGGTCGGTTTCCAGCTGGGTTTCACCCGGGCCACGCATGCCGATGCCGCCGCCCTGGCGTTCAAGGTGAGTCCAGCCGCGGACCAGCCGGGTGCTCATGTGGTCAAGCTGGGCCAGTTCGACCTGGAGCTTGCCTTCATGGGTACGCGCACGTTGGGCGAAGATATCGAGAATAAGACCGGTGCGGTCGATCACGCGACACTCGAAGACACGTTCGAGGTTACGTTCCTGACTGGGCGTAAGGGTGTGATTGAAGATCACCAGATCGGCTTCTTCGGCATGAACCAGGTCGCGCAACTCTTCGACCTTGCCGCTGCCAATCAGATACTTGGCGGTTGGCCGATGACGCGGCACGTTAAAAAACGCAACGGTCTCGGCGCCGGCCGAATTTGCCAACTCCTGAAACTCCTGCGGATCTTCGCGCGCCTCAGGGTCCTGTCCATCCAAGTGAACGAGGATTACTCGCTCACCACCACCGTGGCGCTCAAAGAACAAAGGAGACTCCTATCAGGCGTTACCTGGCTCAGCGTCAGCTGCTTCATCACCTGCTGCGCTAGGCAGACGGATTGGACGAACAGGGACGACTGTCGAGATAGCGTGTTTGTAAACCATCTGGCTGACGGTGTTTTTAAGCAGGATCACGAACTGGTCAAACGACTCGATCGTACCTTGCAACTTGATACCGTTGACCAGATAAATGGAAACCCCCACTTTCTCTTTACGTAAGGTATTCAAGTAAGGGTCTTGTAGCGAATGCCCTTTTGACATGTGCCGCACTCCTTTAAGGATCAATAATAAAAAATCGGAAAATAAAATAGCTCATGGCCGCCACACCCCCAAGGATAGACGGCAATTGCAAGGACTCAGCTCAATATGGAGACCGTTCCCAAGTATTTCAAGGCGCGTGACAGATTGTCGCTGTCCAGGCTGTCCAGCCAGTGCAAATCGCTCCAGCTGCGCAGCCAGGTGAACTGGCGCTTCGCCAATTGGCGCGTGGCAATGATGCCGCGCTCCTGCATTTCGGCTGACGTCAGCTTGCCATCCAGATGATCCCAGACTTGGCGGTAGCCTACAGCACGTATCGAAGGCAACCCTGAGTGCAGATTACCTCTGGAACGCAGTGCTACGACCTCCTCCACAAACCCCTGTTCCAACATATTTGTGAATCTTTGCGCAATTCGTTCATGCAGCACCTGGCGATCTGCCGGAGCGATAGCCAGGTTCGCCACAGTATAGGGCAATTGTGACTGACCAGATGCGCCTGCATCAGCACTTTGCGCAGTTTGTTTCAGCCTGTGTTCAGTCATGGTCTGGCCGCTGACGCGCCAGACTTCCAGTGCACGGGTAAGGCGCTGGGGGTCGTTGGGGTGGATGCGCGCCGCGGACACCGGGTCTACCGCCGCCAGTTGATCGTGCAGGGCTTGCCAGCCGAGGCGTGAAGCTTGGTCTTCAAGCTCCGCGCGCACCTGGGCGTCAGCGGGCGGCATATCCGCCAGGCCTTCCTGCAAAGCCTTGTAGTAAAGCATCGTGCCGCCGACCAGCAACGGGATGTTGCCCCGCGCGGTGATATCGGCCATGGCGGCCAGGGCGTCGGTACGGAAATCCGCAGCCGAATAGCTCTCGCTCGGGTCGATGATGTCGATCAAACGATGCGGATGCCGGGCCAGCACCTCTTTCGAAGGCTTGGCCGTACCGATGTCCATGTCCCGGTAAACCAGGGCAGAGTCGACACTGATCAGCTCGCACGGCAAGACTTTAGTCAGCTCGATGGCCAGGTCGGTCTTGCCTGCGGCCGTTGGGCCCATCAAGAAGATCGCGGGGGGCAAGGCACTCATCAGCGACCGCGCAGGAACAGTTTGTCCAGATCATCCAGGCCCATTTGGGTCCAGGTCGGTCGGCCATGGTTGCATTGGCCGCTGCGCTCGGTGTTTTCCATGTCCCGCAGCAGGCCGTTCATTTCCGGCAGGGCCAGTCGGCGGTTGGCGCGGATCGCGCCGTGGCAGGCCATGGTGCCGAGCAATTCGTTGATATGCGCCTGGATACGGTCACTGGTGCCGTATTCCATCAGGTCCGCCAGCACGTCGGCCACCAAACGGTTGGCTTCAGCCTGTTTGAGCAATGCAGGAATCTGGCGGATCGCCAGGGTCTCGGGGCCCAGGCGTTGCAGCTCGAAGCCCAGCTTCTGGAACACGCCGTGGTGCTCTTCGGCACAATCGGCTTCACGCTGGCTGACGGCCAGGGATTCCGGCACCAGCAGTGGCTGACCACTGAGCCCTTCACTGGCCATGGCGATTTTCAGGCGCTCGTACATGATCCGCTCGTGAGCGGCGTGCATGTCCACCAGCACCAGGCCATGGGCATTTTCGGCAAGAATGTAGATGCCCTTGAGTTGCGCCAGTGCGTAGCCCAGCGGCGGAATATCACCGCCGCCCTCGGGCAAGGCAACGGTGCTCGGCTCGGCCCCCGGCAGCGGCGCGAAGAATTCACGGTAAGCCGCCTGCGCCTCGGCCACCGGCACGGTCGATTGCGGCCGCGGTGTGTATTGATACTGATAGCCCGCGCCAGCTCCCGAGTTGGGCGCCGTGTAACTCGGCTGCGGCTGCGGTGATTGCAGCAGGTTAGCGGCAAGGCTCATTTCGCCCTGGGGGCCGAACTCACCGGCCTCAGGACCGCTTGGTCGGACCACCGCCGTTACGATTGGCGCAGACAACTGATCATCCGGGCGCACATCGCCCAAGGCGCGGTGCAAGGTGCCATACAAGAAGTCATGCACCATGCGCCCATCACGGAAGCGCACTTCGTGCTTGGTCGGGTGCACATTCACATCGACCACCGAGGGGTCGACCTCAAAAAACAGCACAAACGTCGGATGCCGCCCATTGAACAACACGTCGCGGTACGCCTGGCGCACCGCATGGGCCACCAGCTTGTCCCGCACTGCACGGCCATTGACGAAGAAATACTGCAAATCGGCCTGGCTGCGGGAGAAGGTCGGCAACCCGACCCAACCCCATAGACGCAAGCCATTGCGTTCGATTTCTATCGGCAGCGCCTGCTCCAGAAACCCACCACCACACACTGCCGCCACCCGCCGAGCGCGCGCGGCGTCGTCATTGGCTTCGTGCAGGCTGAGGATGGTCTTGCCGTTGTGGCGCAGATGGAACGCCACATCGAAACGCGCCAGGGCAAGGCGCTTGATCACTTCTTGCAGGTGATCGAATTCGGTTTTTTCGGCCTTGAGGAATTTGCGCCGCGCAGGGGTATTGAAGAACAGGTCGCGCACTTCCACAGAGGTGCCCACCGGATGGGCTGCCGGCTGAACCCGGGGCGCCATGTCGCGGCCTTCGGTTTCCACTTGCCAGGCCTGTTCGGCGCCGCGCGTACGGGAAGTCAGGGTCAAGCGGGCCACGGAGCTGATGGAGGCCAGGGCCTCGCCGCGAAAGCCCAGGCTCATTACCCTTTCAAGGTCTTCCAGATCGCGAATCTTGCTGGTGGCGTGACGGGCCAGGGCCAGCGGCAGGTCATCCGAAGAAATACCGCTGCCATCGTCACGCACCCGCAGCAGCTTGACGCCGCCCTGCTCCACGTCCACGTCGATGCGCTTGGCGCCAGAGTCGATGCTGTTTTCCAGCAGCTCCTTGATCACCGACGCCGGGCGCTCGACCACCTCACCCGCGGCGATCTGGTTAGCCAGGCGCGGGCTGAGCAGTTCAATACGCGAGCCACTATTCAAGACAGATTCGCTCATTACTGCGCCGCCAATTCGGTGCCTGGGATGGTCAACACCTGGCCAATTCTCAACTCATCGGTTTTCAGGCTGTTGGCGCTGCGCAACGCTGCGGGCGTGACCTGGAAACGCACGGCCAGCATGGCGACGGTGTCACCGGGTTGCACGCGGTGATCACGCGGGCCCTGGGCAATCTTGCCGGAGTCGCGCAACCAGGCGATGTAAGTGCCCGGCGGCGGGTTCTGTTGGAAGAACTGGCGCACGCCGGCACTGATCGAACGCGCCAACGCTTGCTGATGGCTGGCACTGGCCAGCTTCGATGCCTCGTTGGCATTGGAAATGAACCCGGTCTCGACCAGGATCGACGGGATATCCGGCGACTTCAACACCATGAAACCGGCTTGCTCCACGCGCTGTTTGTGCAGCGAGGTGACCCGGCCGATGTTACTCAGGACTTTCTGGCCGACGTTCAGGCTGGACGTCAGCGAGGCGGTCATCGACAAGTCGAGCAGTACGCCGGCGAGCATTTTGTCTTTGTCATCGAGGGACACGTTGCCGGCCCCGCCGATCAAGTCGGAACGGTTTTCGCTGTCGGCCAGCCAACGGGCGGTCTCGGACGTGGCGCCACGATCCGACAGGGCAAACACCGACGCACCGAAGGCGGCGCTGGAAGGGGCGGCGTCGGCGTGGATCGATACGAACAGGTCAGCACCCTTCTTACGGGCGATTTCGGTACGCCCGCGCAGCGGGATGAAGTAGTCGCCGGTACGGGTCAGTTCGGCGCGATAACCTTTCATGCCGTTGACCTGGCGCTGCAGTTCGCGGGCGATGGCCAGTACCACGTCTTTTTCATGCTGGCCGCGCGAACCGGACGCGCCCGGGTCTTCGCCGCCGTGGCCAGCGTCGATCACCACGATAATGTCGCGCTTGCCTGCCGGCGCGGGCGGCGGCGGTGGCAGCTTGACCTGCGGCTGCGATGGGTTGACCGGCACCGCCGGCACCGTCGCCACGCTGGGTGTCGGCACGGGCGGCGGCGCGGCATCGGCGGGGTTGTCGAACAAGTCGACCACCAGGCGGTTGCCGTATTGGGCGTTGGGCGCCAGGGAGAAGCTTTTAGGGGTCACGGCCTTCTTAAGGTCGATGACCACGCGCAGATCGGTCGGCGTACGCTGGGCCGAGCGCATGGCGGTAATGGGTGTGTTGGCGGTGGAGACCTGCAGCGGCGCAGCCAGGCTCGCACCGTTGATGTCGATCACCAGGCGATCAGGCGCCGTGAGGGTAAAGACGCTGTGCTGGACCGGGCCCGACAGGTCAAACACCAGTCGCGTGTTATCCGGCGCTCGCCACAGGCGAACACTCTTCACCTGTGAAGCAGCCAGAGCATTGACAGTCATTGCCGCAAGCAACACCCCCACGACAGCAACCAACGCGCGAAAGCGCATACCTAACCCCACCAATTATTTGAATTCCAGTGCCAGAGCATCACGCCACGCTTGACCGCGCGGGCTCTGGGGCAACAACTTCAGCTGACGTCCGTGGTCATGCGGCGTAATGGTAATGGTCAGGTCCGGCTTTGGCAAAAAGCCTGTGCCTTTATTTGGCCACTCGATCAGGCACAACGCATCTTCGTCGAAGTAATCACGGATGCCCATGAACTCCAGTTCTTCAGGGTCGACCAGGCGATAAAGGTCGAAGTGGAAGGCACGCACGTCACCGATCTCGTAGGGTTCGACCAAGGTGAACGTCGGGCTTTTTACCGCACCGGCATGGCCCAAACCGCGAATAACTCCCCGGGAGAGCGTGGTCTTGCCCGCGCCCAGGTCACCTTCAAGAAAGATCAGCCCCGCCCCGCCCGTGATCCGCGCAATAGAGTGACCGAATGCGACCATCGCGTCTTCATCGGCCAGGAAAACACTTACTTCAGACACGGCGACTGCTCCTCCAGCAATTGACGAATGGCAGGTATGAGGTCGCTGGCAGCCAGACCGCGACCAAAAGTGCCCTGGCGATCCCCCGCCGTGGCGTGCAACCACACAGCCAGGCAGCTCGCTTCATAGGCGGGCATGCCCTGGGCCAACAGCGCGCCCACCAGCCCGGCCAATACGTCGCCCAACCCCGCCGTCGCCATCGCCGGATGGCCTTGATCGCAACGTGAAACACGCCCGTCCGGGCTCGCGATCAAACTGCCGGCACCCTTGAGGATAGCCACTGCATTGAAGGTCTGGCTCAACGCGCGCGCCACCTTAAGGCGATCGGCCTGAACCTCGGCTGTCGAAATCCCCAACAAGCGCGCGGCTTCGCCCGGATGGGGCGTGATCACGCTATCGCTCGGCAGGCTGACGCCGCCGGTGGCCAGCTGATTCAAGGCATCGGCGTCCCACACCTGCGGCTGTCTGGCGTTGGCGGCGACCGACAGCAGGCTTCTGCCCCAAGCGGCATCTCCCAGGCCGGGGCCAATGACAATGACCGAGATTTTTTCCAGCAAGCCCATCAATTGGTTGGCCGAACTCACACCCACGGTCATCACTTCGGGCAAACGAGCCAGCGCGGCGGGAACATGTTCAACTCGTGTCGCCAGCGACACCATACCCGCGCCACTGCGCAAGGCACTTTCGGCGCTCAGCAACGCTGCGCCGCCAAAGCCGCGATCGCCGCCGATCACCAACAGATGACCAAACTGGCCTTTATGGGCCTCCGGCGAACGCGCAGCCAGTTGCGGCAAGTAGCCTGGCAACAGTGACTGAACGTCGGTTATTTCGTGTTTTGTCTGAGGCATGCGTCTTCAAGCTCCGATGTCTGGCAGAATTATACGCATCTAACCTGTGGTTTCCCGTGTCTCATGCCCGCTATTACCTCCGATCTGCCCGCCCTCGCCCAATCGATCAAAGACTGGGGCCGCGAGCTGGGCTTCCAGCAAGTCGGCATCAGCGGCCTGGACCTGGCCGAGCATGAACAGCACCTGCAACGCTGGCTCGACGCGGGCTATCACGGCGAGATGGACTACATGGGCGCCCATGGCAGCAAGCGTTCACACCCTGACGAGCTGGTACCGGGCACCTTGCGCGTGGTGTCGCTGCGCATGGATTACCTGCCCGGCGATACTCATATGGCGCAACTACTGGCCGAGCCGGAAAAAGCTTACATCTCGCGTTACGCCCTGGGCCGTGACTATCACAAGTTGATCCGCAAGCGTGTGCAGCAACTGGCCAACCGTATCCAGGCACAGATCGGGCCGTTCGGCTTTCGTGCTTTCGTCGACAGCGCGCCGGTCCTGGAAAAAGCCATCGCCGAACAGGCCGGCCTCGGCTGGATCGGCAAAAACACCTTGGTACTCAACCGCAAGGCCGGCAGTTATTTCTTCTTGAGCGAACTGTTTGTCGATTTACCGCTGCCCGTAGACCCGCCCCACGCCACCGAACACTGCGGCCGCTGCACGGCGTGCCTGGACATCTGCCCCACTAACGCATTCATCGGCCCATACGTGCTGGACGCCCGGCGCTGCATTTCCTACCTGACCATCGAGCTCAAGAGTGCAATTCCCGAGGACCTGCGCCCGCTGATCGGCAACCGGGTATTTGGCTGCGATGATTGTCAGATCGTTTGCCCGTGGAATCGTTTCGCCCGGCCCACCGCCGAAAGCGATTTCAAGCCACGGCACAATCTGGATAACGCAGAACTTGCCGAACTGTTTATGTGGGATGAGGATAAATTTCTCAGCAGTACCGAAGGCTCGCCCCTGCGCCGTGCCGGATACGAGCGCTGGCTGCGCAACCTGGCGGTGGGACTGGGTAATGCCCCCTCAAGCATTCCGGTGCTGGAAGCCTTGAAGGCGCGGCGGGACTATCCGTCGGAACTGGTACGCGAGCATGTGGAATGGGCACTGAACCAGCACGCGGCCCGCTAGTGCACATCGTCGTTATAGACGAACTTGGGCATTTCCCAGTGAAAACGGATCGCCAGCAGGCGCAATAGAAAGCCGCTGAATAGCGTCAGCAGAATCGCCTGTTCGCTGGGCAGTTCCAGATAGAGGCACAGCAGATAGAACCATGCGGCCAGGAATGACACGCTGGCGTACAGCTCACGGCGGAAGATCAGCGGGATGTCGTTGCAGAAGATATCCCGCAGGATGCCGCCGAACACACCAGTGATCACGCCGCTGACCGACGCGACCAGCATGCCATGCCCCATTTCCAGGGCGGTCATACAGCCGATCAAGGTGAAGGCCACCAGGCCCAAAGCGTCCAGCGCCAGAAACAGCGAGCGCAGGCGGCGCATCAGCGGTGCGATAAAGATAGTCACCAGCGCGGCAACCGAGGTCAGCACCAGGTACTCAGGGTGCTTGACCCAGGTCAGCGGGTAATGCCCCAGCAACATATCGCGCACCGACCCGCCACCCAGCGCCGTCACGCAGGCGATCAGCACCACGCCAAACCAGTCCATGCCGCGCCGACCGGCGGACAAGGCGCCGGTCATGGCCTCGGCGGTAATGGCGATGAGGTAGAGCATCAGCAGCATGATGGCGATCCTTGCAGGGAGGCCGGCAGTCTAATCATTTGCTGATGGCACCAAAAGGGGGCGCTTGGCGAAAGACCGAGTCGCCCGATTTCAAGCCTTGATGAAATGTTTGCGGTAATGCTGCAACTCGGCGATGGACTCGCGAATATCATCCAGGGCCAGGTGCGTGCTGCCTTTATGGAAGCTGTCCTTGACTTCCGGCGCCCAACGCGCAGCCAGTTCTTTCAAGGTGGACACGTCCAGGTTGCGATAGTGGAAGTAGCTCTCCAGCCCCTTCATATGCGTATAAAGGAAGCGCCGGTCCTGGCAGATACTGTTGCCGCAGATCGGCGACTTGCCCTTGGGCACCCACTTTTCCAGGAACGCGATGGTTTCGGCTTCGGCTTCGGCCATGCTGATGCGGCTGTCGCGAACACGCTGGGTCAGGCCTGAATTGCCGTGGGTGCGGGTATTCCATTCATCCATGGTGGCGAGCACTGCGTCGCTGTGATGGATGGCGATCACCGGACCTTCGGCCAAGGTGTTGAGGTTGCTGTCGGTGACAATCGTGGCCATCTCAATGATGACGTCGGTGTCAGGGTTCAGACCGGTCATTTCCAGATCGATCCAAATCAGGTTCTGTGGGTTTTGCATGGCTTGATTCTCTTGGCACCTTGGCGTAGCTGCGCAGTTTAGCAGGCCGGGCCGTGCTAGACTCGCGACCGTTTTACCCAACTTTTGCATTATCGACACGGAACACCAATGGCCAAACGCCAGCTCAATCGTCGCCAAAACTGGCGCATCGAAAAGATTCAAGGTGAACGCGCAGCGCGCGCCGCCAAACGTGAATCCTCCGCCGTGGAAGCGCTTGAGGGCGGCGACCTGGGGCCCGAACAAACGGGCCTGGTGATCGCGCACTTCGGCGTGCAGGTCGAAGTCGAGGCGCTGGAAGGCGACCTCACCGGCCAGGTTTTCCGCTGCCATTTGCGCGCCAACCTGCCTGCGCTGGTGACTGGCGACAAGGTGGTATGGCGCGCTGGTAACCAGGGCATCGGCGTGATCGTCGCCCAGTTGCCACGCAGCACCGAACTGCGCCGCCCCGACAGCCGCGGCCAGCTCAAGCCGGTGGCGGCCAACGTCGACATGATCGTAATTGTGTTCGCACCGCTGCCCGAGCCCCACGCCAACCTGATCGACCGCTACCTGGTAGCCGCCGAACATGCCGGTATTCGCCCGCTGCTGCTGCTGAACAAATTCGACTTGATCGACGAGCAGAACGCTCCGGCGCTCAACGCATTGCTGGCGGTCTACCGCACCCTGGGTTATCCCGTGCTGGAAGTTTCGGCTCATCACGGCAACGGCATGGAACAGCTGCAACAGCAGCTGGACGGGCGCATCAGCGTGTTCGTCGGCCAATCCGGCGTGGGCAAGTCGTCGCTGGTCAACAGCTTGTTGCCGGAAGTCGAAACCCGCGTCGGCCCGCTGTCGGAACTGTCCGGCCAAGGCACGCACACCACCACCACCGCGCGGTTGTTCCACTTCCCCGGTGGCGGTGAGCTGATCGACTCCCCAGGCATTCGCGAATTCGGCCTCGGTCATGTCAGCCGCAGCGACGTGGAAGCCGGCTTTATCGAGTTCAACGACCTGATCGGCACCTGCCGCTTCCGCGACTGCAAACACGACCGCGAGCCGGGTTGTGCATTGCTCAAGGCGTTGGAGGATGGGCGTGTGCAGCAACAGCGAATGAACAGCTATCGGTCGATTATTGCGAGTTTGCCTGAGAGCAGTTACTAAGCTGCCTCCACCTCTGTAGGAGCGGGCTTGCTCGCGAAGGCCCCAAGAGCAACGCGGGCGTTCTGGATACAGGCGTTTTCGTTGACGTTTTTCGCGAGCAGGCTCGCTCCTACAACGAGACGGGCAGATACAACAAGGCCGCGATAATCGCGGCCTTGTTGTATTTAGAGCTTACGACCCCGGCGCAGGCGCCGTCGGGTCCTTCACTCCCCCGTCATCAAACAGGTTCAGCTTTTGGCGCAGCTCATGGGCCGGTAGCGGCTCTTGCCCTGGCGGAAGCGCATTCGGGTCCGCCGGCACTTCACCGGGGGCGCCCTCACCCTGCGCAGGCGCCGGTGGCGGCTGATCGCCCTCAATCGCACGCTGGGCCTTTTTGGTCAGCACGACGATATCGATCCGACGGTTGATCGGGTTGAACGGGTCTTTAGCATCAAACAGCTGCGATGAAGCAAAACCTACCACCCGCGCCACTTGCGGGTCAGGATAACTGCCGGCCACCAACGCGCGTCGGGCGGCGTTGGCGCGGTTGGCCGAAAGCTCCCAGTTGCCGAAGTCGCCCTGCCCCGCATAGGGCTTGGCATCGGTGTGGCCGCTGATGCTGATCTTGTTCGGCACCGCTTTGATGGTGTCGGCCATGGCCAGCAGGATGTCTTCGAAGTACGGCTTCAAACGCGCGCTGCCGGAATCGAACATCGGCCGGTTGGCCGCATCGGTGATCTGGATACGCAAGCCTTCGGGGGTGATCTCGAAGGAGATCTGATCCTTGAACTTCAGCAGTTGCGGGTTTTCCTCAACCTTGTTCTGCAGCTCTTGCAACAACAGTTCCAGGCGCTCTTTCTCGACCTGTTCGGCCATGGTCTCGACCTTATCGCGCTCGATCGGGATAATTTCCTGGGGCGATTCGGTCTGCACTTCCGGGTTGATGGTGCGCTCCGGCGCCAACTGCGGCGAGCCACCCAGGTCGATCACGAAGGGCGTACCACTTTCGGAAAAACCAATCGGGTCCTTGAAGTAACCCGCAATGGCGATCTTCTGTTCAGGGGTGGCGGTGGACATCAGCCACAGCACCAGGAAGAACGCCATCATCGCCGTGGCGAAGTCGGCGAAGGCGATTTTCCAGGCGCCGCCATGGTGCCCCGCTGCGAAGCGCTTGACGCGCTTGATGATGATCGGCTGGTTGTTTTCCATGGCTTAGCGACCGCGAACCGCTTGTTCCAGCTCGGCGAAACTTGGGCGATGTTTCGGGTACAGCACTTTGCGTCCGAACTCCACTGCCAGCGACGGCGGCATGCCGGACGCCGAGGCCACCAGGGACGCCTTGATCGCTTCGTAGAGGTTGATTTCTTCCTTGGCGTCGTGAGCCAGGGAGGTCGCAAGCGGGCCGAAGAAGCCGTACGCCGCGAGAATACCGAAGAAGGTACCGACCAGTGCCGCACCCACGTGCATGCCGATGGCCGCCTGATCACCCTCGCCCAGCGAAGCCATGGTCACCACGATACCCAATACCGCCGCGACAATACCGAAACCGGGCATGCCGTCGGCGATGCCGGTCACGGCGTGGGAGGGATGTTCCAGCTCTTCCTTGAGGCTGAACAGTTCCATGTCGAACAAGCCTTCGAGTTCATGGGGCGCCATGTTGCCGGAGGACATGATGCGCAGGTAATCGCAGATATACGCGGTCATGCGCTCGTCTTTGAGCACGGCCGGGTACTTGGCGAAGATCGGGCTGGCGGCGGCGTCTTCGATATCCCCTTCAATCGCCATCATGCCTTCACGACGGCTCTTGTTGAGGATCTCATAGACCAGCCCCAGCACTTCCAGATAGAACGTGTGGGAGAAGCGCGAGCCGAACATGGCCAGCGACTTCTTGATCACATGCATGGTCATGTAGCCGGGATTGGCCTGCAAAAAAGCGCCAAATGCGGCACCGCCGATGATCAACACCTCAAAAGGCTGAATCAGCGCGGCAATTTTACCGTGGGACAGGACGTACCCACCGAGCACACTTGCGAAGACGACAATGATGCCGATAATTTTAGCCATAGGGGATCTGTACTTGCGCCGTCGGGTTCATGGACATAGTGGGTGCCGCTGAAAAACTCTTGTTCTACTTATCGGCAAAACTGCGCCAGACTATAGCCCGTTAAGGCGAAAAGCCAATCCAGCCCGTTCCGGGTGTGTTGAACACATATGATGATCGCGCCCCAACCATGGCTAATGAAACGACAGTCCCAACTGCAAAACCCGCCACCCTCGCCGCCTGGATCAAGCGCCTGGACGATGTGCTGCTGCCTGTTCCCCAGGCCAGCCACGAACGCGTGTGCAAAGCCATTCGCGACAGTCGCAGCTCATTAAGAGACATTGCCGAGTTGATGCAGGACAGCCCGGCCCTGGTGCTCAGCGTGATGCGCGAGGCCAACAGCCACACGCATGGCAGCCTGGCGGAACCGGCGGAAAACCTCGAAGTGGCGCTTAACCGCCTCGGCCTCAAACGCGCCGAGGAATTGCTGGTGCGCCTGCCCTCGGTGCCGGCCCATGAAATTCCTGTAGCGCTGCGCCAACTGCTGCTGGTCAGCCAGCACGCCTCGCAGCAGGCAAACGGTTTGTTCGGCAGCCGCCTGGCGCGCTTGTGGCAGGACATTCACTGGGGCAGCCTGCTGTTTCTGTCACCGCTGTGGCCGATGGCCATCGCCTACCCCAAGCTTCTGGAGGAGTGGGAGCTGCGGGTGATCCATAAAGGCGAGCCGGCGCGCCAGGTCGAGCAGCAATTGTTCGGCGTGCGCCTGCTGGACCTGTGCCTTGGCATGACGGCGGCCTGGCACCTGCCGATGTGGGTGTCCCAGGGCTACAACCTGTTACTGGGCGAGCAGCGCCTGCTGGTCAAGGCATTGCGTATCGCGCGAGAAGACGACCCTCTGCGTCACCAGCAGTTGCTGGATGCCGAACCCAACCTTCGGCGCTGGCTGAATCAGCCGGCCAACACCGTACTGTTGGCCAACGGCCTGGCGATGTCGGCGCAAGAGTCCTGGACCTGCACGCACACCGAGCGCTGGCAATACCTCACTGCGCTGTATCTGCAAGAACCACTGGCGGACGTGCAGCAGCAGGTTCATCAGCAGGCAGTAACCAGCGCCCGCAGCACCTTGATGGCGGACCTATGGCACCCGGCCTTGTCGCTGATCTGGCCGTGGGACGCGCAAAAAGTCCATCGTGGCTTGTTACCCGCGCCGCCGCCCACGGCCGAAGCACTGGCGGTATGGCGCAACCGTTGCACGGAGCTGTTGGTCGAACCGAGTCGCTTTGCCAATGCGATGCACCTGACTACTTGCGCCAAGGAAGCCTTGGTGGCCAGCGGCATGCAGCGCGTCTTGCTGTTTATGGCCGATCGCGCCTCCAGCACCTTGCGTGTGCATCAGGCCGACGGCTTGCCGAAGGACGCTGCCAACCTCAGCCTGGATGTGGTCAACAGTACATTGCTGCAACGCCTGCTGGAGAAGTCCTCCCAGGTGCGTCTCGGCCCCGACAACCATGCGCAGTTCTTCGCCCTGCTGCCACCGACCCTGCGCCGCCTGTTTACCGGCGAACACCTGTTGTTGCGCTCGATGAGCTGCAATGGCCGCGTAGTGATGCTGATGGTGGCGGACCAGGATGGCGGGCCGTTCTCGGAAACCACCGTGCAGGCGTTCGGCAAAACCGCCCAATGCATCGAAAAAGCCCTGCATAGCTTTACCAACCGCGGCGCCTGATGCTTGCGCTACAATCGCCCTCCTTTATCGCCAACATTTGTGCCCAGGAGACCTCACATGCCTGACTTCTCTGGCTTGCCGCTGGTGATCGAATCCAACGACCTGCTGGGTCGCCTCGATGCCGAACACCTGATTCTGGTAGACCTCACCAGTGCCGCCCGCTACGCCGAAGGGCATGTCCCCGGCGCGCATTTCGTTGACCCCAAGCGCACCCAATTGGGCCAGCCGCCCGCGCCGGGCCTGCTGCCGCACAAGGCCGACCTGGAAAAGCTGTTCGGCGAGCTGGGCCACACTCCCGACGCCACTTATGTGGTCTATGACGACGAAGGCGGCGGTTGGGCCGGGCGCTTTATCTGGTTACTCGATGTCATCGGCCACCAGAAGTACCACTACCTCGACGGCGGCCTGCTGGCGTGGCTGGAAGACAAACACCCGGTTTCCACCGAGGTACCCGCGCCAGCCGGCGGTCAGGTCAGCCTGACGCTGCACGACGGCCCCACCGCCACCCGCGAATACCTGCAAAGCCGGCTCGGTGCGGCCGACCTGGGTATCTGGGATGCCCGCGGCCCGCTGGAGTATTCCGGCGAAAAAGTGCTCGCGGCCAAAGCCGGGCACATTCCCGGCGCGGTGAACTTCGAATGGACCGCCGGCATGGACAAGGCACGTAGCCTGCGCATCCGCCGCGACATGCCGCAAATCCTCGAAGACCTCGGGCTGACCCGCGATAAAGAAATCATCACCCACTGCCAGACCCACCACCGCTCTGGCTTCACCTACCTGGTGGCCAAGGCGCTCGGTTACCCGCGAGTCAAAGGTTATGCCGGTTCCTGGGGCGAATGGGGCAACCACCCCGACACCCCCGTTGAGATTTAAAGGTTAAGGACACTTAATGAAAAAGCAGTTGTTTATCCTCAGTCAGTACTTGCTGCCGCACCACCTGCTGTCGCGCCTGGCCGGCTGCATTGCCGAGTGCCGCGTGCGCTGGTTCAAGAACGCCTTCACTCGCTGGTTCGCCAAGCGCTACCAGGTGGACATGTCCCAGGCACTGGTTGAAGACGTGACCGCCTACGAGCACTTCAACGCGTTCTTCACCCGTGCGCTGAAAGACGGTGCGCGCCCACTGGATCAAACCCCCGGCGCCGTACTGAGCCCGGCCGATGGTGCCGTCAGCCAGCTCGGGCCGATCGAGCATGGCCGAGTGTTCCAGGCCAAGGGCCACAGTTTCAGCGTGCTGGAATTGCTGGGCGGCGACGCCGCGCTGGCGGCACCGTTCATGGGCGGCGACTTCGCCACTATCTACTTGTCGCCCAAGGACTATCACCGGGTGCATATGCCACTGGCCGGTACCTTGCGCGAGATGGTGTATGTGCCGGGGCGAATTTTCTCGGTGAACCAGACGACCGCCGAAAACGTACCGGAACTGTTTGCGCGTAACGAGCGGGTTGTCTGCCTGTTCGACACCGAACGCGGCCCGATGGCTGTGGTATTGGTCGGCGCGATGATTGTGGCGTCGATTGAAACGGTGTGGGCCGGGTTGGTAACGCCGCCCAAGCGCGAGCTGAAAACCTTCCGCTACGACGAAGCCGCGCGTGCGCCGATTCACCTGGAGAAAGGTGCGGAGCTGGGTCGCTTCAAATTGGGTTCGACCGCTATCGTGCTGTTCGGCCCGGATCAGGTGAAGTGGGCAGAAGCGTTGGCGGCGGGCACGCCGGTGCAGATGGGCCAGGGTATCGCTTTACCTAAAGCCTGACGCTGAACCAATGTGGGAGGGGGCTTGCCCTAATGCCAGTCAATTAAGACAGAACCGGTCCCTGTGGCGAGGGAGCTTGCTCCCGCTGGACTGCGCAGCCGTCCCATTTTCTGGGGTCGCTTCGCGGCCCAGCGGGAGCAAGCTCCCTCGCCACAGGCCGACGGTTGCCTGCTCTAGCGCTTAACTGACTGGCATTAGGGCTTGCCCGCTCCCACATTGACCGTATCGTTTCAATGATTACGGGTTACAGCTGCCCGTCGCGGTCACGCAAGCCCAGCAGATACAGCACCCCATCGAGCCCCAAGGTCGAAATCGCCTGCTTGGCCGATTGCTTGACCAATGGCTTGGCGCGAAACGCCACACCCAACCCCGCAATCGCCAGCATCGGCAAGTCGTTCGCACCATCGCCCACCGCAATGGTCTGCTCCAGGCGCAAGCCTTCCTTGTGCGCCAGCTCCTTGAGCAGGTCCGCCTTGCGTTGCGCATCGACAATCGGCTCCACCGCCACGCCGGTCACTTTGCCGTCCACTACTTCCAGCTCGTTGGCGAACACATAGTCAATGCCCAGCTTGGCCTGCAGTTGTTTGGCAAAGTAGGTGAAGCCGCCGGACAGAATGGCCGTCTTGTAGCCCAGGCGTTTGAGTTCGGCGAACAGCGTTTCGGCGCCTTCGGTCAGGCGCAGGGAGGCGCCGATTGAATCCAGCACGCTCACATCCAGGCCTTTGAGCAGTGCCAGGCGTTCCTTGAAGCTGGCGCGAAAATCCAGCTCGCCCGCCATCGCCCGCTCGGTAATTTCGCTGACCTGCTCGCCCACACCCGCCGCCTTGGCCAGCTCATCGATGACTTCGGCTTCGATCAGGGTCGAGTCCATGTCGAACACCGCCAGGCGACGGTTGCGCCGGAACAGCGAATCTTCCTGAAAGGCGATATCGACATTCAGCTCCTGGGCCACGCTCAAGAATTCGGCGCGCAGCGCTTGCGCATCGGCCGGCTCACCGCGCACGGAGAACTCGATGCAGCCCTTGCCTTTGTCCGCCGGCGTGTCCAGCGGCATACGCCCCGACAGGCGGTCGATATGGTCGATATTCAAACCGTAGTGCGCCGTGATCGAGCTGACGCGTTGCAACTGCTCGGCCGTCACTTTGCGGGTAAGCAACGTCACGATATGGCGTTTTTTGCCCTGGCCTTCGACCCAATGCTGGTAATCGGCCTCGGACACTGGCGTGAAGCGCACCTGCTGGTCCAGCTTGTAGGCGGTAAACAGGATGTCTTTGAGTACCGACGAGGCCTGCTCGGTGCTGGGGATTTCCACCAGGATGCCGAACGACAGGGTGTCGTGAATCACCGCCTGGCCGATGTCGAGAATGTTCACACCACCCTGGGCCAGAACGCCGGTAATGGCAGCGGTGAGACCCGGGCGGTCTTCTCCGGTGATGTTGATCAGGACAATTTCGCGCAAAGCGCACCCCCAGGCTGGAAAAAAACCGCATTCTACCCACTTTCAGTGACCATCGGGCACAGCCAGCGCTTTGCCGGTCATGGGCCTGTCGCTATACTGCGCGTCAACTTCACGGACCAAGAGCCGAGCGCAAGTGAACCGGCCCACGCCAGTAAAAACCGATAACTTCTTCCTGCTGATCTTCCGGGCACTGCGCCATCGCCGTGTACCGATTGCATTACGCATCGCCAGCCATAACGTGATCCTGGTCGCTCTGGCCCTGGTGATCTACGCCTGCGTGATGGGTTTGCAGTTCAAGCAGGCCATGCACGAGCAAGCCGACGCCTTGGGCGAGAGCCTGACCACCCAGACCGCCACCTCGGCGACTGAGCTGCTGGTGTCCAACGACATCCTCAGCCTCAACGTGCTGCTCAACAACCTGACCAAGAACCCGCTGGTGGCCCACGCCGCTATCTATAGCGTGGACAACCGGATCATGGCCGAAGCCGGGCAGCGCCCGAAAAACGGCCTGCTGGGCGAAGCCGAGGGCCTGTACCAGAGCAATATCACGTTTCAGGATGTGAAAGCCGGCCAATTGCGCATCAGCCTGGACATGCAGCAATTCCAGCAGCCAATGACCATCAGCCTGCAAAGCATGGGCATCTTGAGCGCGATCCTGCTGGCCCTCGCCCTGGCCTTGAGCCTGCGCCTGGGTCGACATATCTCCACGCCCTTGATGCAACTGCGCATCTGGCTGCGCGATATCGACGAACATACCCCGGCCACCGACCGCCAGGACGAAATCGGCGACCTCGCGCGCCAGCTGCATGCCAGCTTCGCCCCGGAGCCGAGCGTGCCTGAGGTTGAACCCGAGCCCGAGTACGACGACGCCGACTACAGCGACGACGACGAGTCTGAGTTTGAAGTACGCGACCTGCGTGACCCAGGCTTCGACGAAAGCACTCCAGTGGCGGGCTTGAAACCTGCGCCGCGACATGTGATCAAGGCCGAAGAAGACGAGTTGGACGACGAAGATCCGTTCGCCGACCTGCGCGATACCGCAGAGGCCGCTCCCGTCGTAGCGCCGAAAGCGCTTGCGTCCAAGAGCACCGAGCCCCAGTACAGCGCCGTACTCGCCGTGCAACTGGGTGCTCAGGACCAACTGCGCCGCCTGCCCCGCACCCGTTTGACGGAACTACTGGAACGCTACCGCGACTGCCTCGACCAGGCCGCCTCGCTCTACCAGAGCGAACTGCACACCCTTAATGACGGCAGCACATTGATGCTGTTCCACAGCGAAGACAGCGGCGAAGACTACCTGACCAACGCGATCTGCTGCGGTGAGCTGCTGCGCGCCCTGGGCCATGCCTTGCAGATCGAAGTGGCCGACAGCGGTATTACTTTGCACTTGCAGTTGGGTTTGACGGTGGGCGATGACCTGTTCGGCATCAGCCAAATCGACCTGCTGCTGAACGAGGTCGCCCAGGATGCCCTGGCCTTGTCGCAACACAGCCGCAACCTGCTGCTGGTGGAGCGCAAGATCAGTGAAGACACGCTGATCCGCCAACGCGCACGCATCCGCCCAATTGCCAGCCCTGAAGGCGCCAGCTGTGTGGAACGCTTGATGGAGCCTTATCCGTCGATGCTGGAGCGGCAACTGGCGCGGATGCATGAGACCCGCAACAAGAGTTGAAGAACACCGCTGAACCCACTGTGAGGTGGGCGTGTGCGGGAGCGGGCTTGCTCGCGAAGGCGGTGGATCATTGGCAGATTCATTAGCTGGGCGACTGCATTCGCGAGCAAGCCCGCTCCCACAGTTGATCTTCTACATGGCTCAAATCGCGCACAAACAAAAAGGCCCGCTGAATCAGCGGGCCTTTTGTTTGTGCGCGGCTCAGATCAAAACCTGAACACTTCCAAATCCGTACGAATCGGTGTCGCCATCGGCATCTTCGGCTTTTCCGGGGCTGCCGGCTTAGCCTGCGCCGGCTGCTTGCGCGGGGCCTCGGCAATCGGCGGCTGGTTGGCAAGCGGCTTGAGCGCCACCGACAACTGCTGCGCCAAGTGCTGCAACAATACGCCCTGGGCCTGAACCTGGGACGCCGTGGTGCCGGCATGCTCTTCCTGCAGGTGCACGATACGGTTGTCCCGTACTTGCCCGCGACGGTCGATCAAACGCCATTGCGCATCCAGGATCGCCGGTTGCGACTTGCCGGAGTCAAGCCGGGTGATGGTCAGCAGCACCTGCACATCCGGGGTGAACCCGGAGGGGCCTGGCGCCAGTACCACGCGCTGGCTGTCCAGCTGGCCGGCCACCTGCCGCAACATCAATTGATTGATGTCCGAGGAAAGGCTCCCCGCCCAACGACCATCAGTGGAACCTTGCAGGCTTCCGTCGTTCTGACGTTGCAGCAGGGTTTCGCGTTGCAGGTAATCAGCAACGATTACCGGACCCAGCAGAACAGCCATGCCGGCGGTTTGTGCCGGCTGAGCCGGACTTCCGCTGTCCAGCTGATACAGCGACACTGGTTGGTGTGTGCTGCAACCCGCCAGCCCTAAAAGGCCAGCGAGCATAAAAAATAGAGGAAGGCGTGGAGCAGTCATCATCCCATCCAGGTGGCTGCCACAAGGCGAACCACAATGTAATACTAAAAATAACCTAAACACGCTCAGCTACGCCGGCGCTGGAAAGGCCATATCATCCGTGAATATGCGTCATGACTCCAGCGCCAAAGCGTCGATCTACGCGTTAAATCGTAGATCGAGGTCTCTAGTACGCCTTAAGCAGGCGTTTCTACCAACAAAGCATCCACTCTCTGGAAGCCTCTAGGCAGTTTGTTACCGCGCCGACCGCGCTCGCCCTTGTAGTGTTCAAGGTCGTCAGGGCGCAGCGACAGCGTGCGCTTGCCGGCTTGAAGCACCAGCGTAGCGCCTTCGGGGATAACGGCGATGTCGGTCACGTACTCTTCGCGACTGGCCACCCGCTCTCCCGGGATACCGATGATCTTGTTGCCCTTGCCCTTGCCCAGCTGCGGCAGGTCGCTGATCTTGAACACCAGCAAACGCCCCTCGGTGGTCACCGAGGCCAACCAGTTATGTTCCCGGTCCTCCACCGGTCGCGGCAGAATCACCTTGGCATTGTTCGGCAGGCTCAACAACGCCTTGCCCGCCTTGTTCTTGGCCTGCAGGTCTTCACCCTTGACCACGAACCCGTAACCGGCGTCGGAGGCGATGACATACAGCGAATCATCGTCCGGCAGCAGCACGCATTCGAAATTCGCCCCCGGTGGCGGCGTGAGGCGCCCGGTCAGCGGCTCGCCCTGCCCTCGTGCGGATGGCAGCGTGTGGGCCGGCACCGAATAACTGCGCCCCGTCGAATCGATAAACACCGCAAATTGGTTGGAGCGCCCAGCCGCTGCGGTCTTGAAGCCATCACCGGCTTTGTACGAAAGGCCGGTGGCATCGATATCATGCCCTTTGGCGGAACGAACCCAACCCTTTTCCGACAGAACGACGGTAATTTTCTCGTTAGGCAACAGCTCGGTTTCTGTCAGAGCTTTCGCTTCAGCACGCTCGACGATCGGCGAGCGGCGGTCGTCGCCGTAGGTTTCGGCGTCTTTGATCAGTTCGGTGCGCACCAGCTTCTTGAGTTTGGCTTCGCTGCCCAGCAACGCTTGCAGCTTGGCTTGCTCCTTGAGCAGCGCGTCCTGCTCGTCGCGCAGCTTCATTTCTTCCAGGCGTGCCAACTGGCGCAAGCGGGTGTCGAGGATGTAGTCGGCCTGGATTTCGCTCAGCTCGAAGCGCGCGATCAACTCGGCCTTCGGGTGCTCGGCGGTGCGGATGATATGGATCACTTCATCCAGGTTGAGGTAGGCAATCAACAAGCCGTCCAACAGGTGCAGGCGGCGTTCGACCTTGTCGAGACGGAATTGCAGGCGACGGCGCACGGTCTGCACGCGGAACTCCAGCCACTCCACCAGCAAGTTGCGCAGGTTCTTGAGCTGTGGCTTGCCGTCCAGGCCGATGATATTGACGTTGACCCGGTAGCTGGACTCAAGGTCGGTGCTGGCAAATAGATGTTGCATCAGCACCTCATGATCCACCCGGCTATTGGTCGGGATGATCACGATGCGGCAGGGGTTCTCATGGTCGGACTCGTCGCGCAAGTCGGCGACCTGGGGTAATTTCGACGGTTTGGCCTGCATCAACGCGGCGATCTGCTCCAGCACCTTGGCGCCGGACACCTGATGCGGCAACGCGGTAACAATAATGTCGCCGTCTTCGACGTGATACACCGCGCGCATGCGCACCGAGCCCTTGCCGGTTTCGTACATCTTCAGCAGGTCGGCGCGCGGCGTGATGATTTCCGCTTCGGTCGGGTAATCCGGGCCCTGGATGTGTTCGCAAAGCTGCTCGACCGTGGCTTTTGGCTCATCCAACAAACGAACGCAAGCCGCGGCGACTTCACGCAGGTTGTGTGGCGGCACGTCGGTGGCCATGCCGACCGCGATGCCGGTGGTGCCATTAAGCAGGATATTCGGCAAACGGGCCGGCAACACCAGGGGTTCGTCGAGGGTGCCGTCGAAGTTCGGCCCCCAGTTCGCAGTGCCCTGGCCAAGCTCGCTGAGCAGTACTTCCGAGTAACGCGACAGGCGCGCCTCGGTGTAACGCATGGCGGCGAAGGACTTGGGATCATCCGGCGCACCCCAGTTACCTTGGCCATCGACCAGGGTGTAGCGGTAGCTGAACGGCTGGGCCATCAGCACCATGGCTTCATAGCACGCCGAATCGCCGTGGGGGTGGAACTTGCCGAGCACGTCACCGACGGTACGCGCCGACTTCTTGTGCTTGGAATCGGCGTCCAGGCCCAACTCACTCATGGCATAGATAATGCGCCGCTGCACCGGCTTCAGGCCGTCGCCGATATGCGGCAAGGCACGGTCCATGATCACGTACATGGAGTAGTTGAGGTAGGCATTTTCGGTGAAGTCAGCCAGCGATCGGCGTTCTACGCCATCTAAGCTGTCTGCGAGGATGTCACTCATGCGGGCCTCATCATGGGGTAAGGCGTAGCGGAACTGCCGCTGCGCTGATTCAATTTAAAAAGAATGTCGGTTCATGGCTGGGCACTCCAGCCATCGGCCGGGGCGGCGAAACGGTAGACCACCGGGCGCTTTTCACCATCGGCGCGCGCGCCGAAATTATTGTCGATGCCGATCCAGGCGCCGTCGGCGTCCACTACCAGGGCTTCGGCCAAGCCATAGGGCTGGGCGTAACGCCGTCCGGGCGCCAGTGTTTCGTCGGCGAACGACCAGCACAGCTCAACCTTGGCCGTCACCGCATCGCGCCGACAGATCTGGAACGCATTGCGTTCCAGGGTAAACAGCTTGCCGTTGAACAGCGTCAGGTCGGCAAAATCCTTGGAAACGGCCTTGGCGTTGGTGAACTGCGACGGTTGCACTTCCAGCCCGGCCTCGCTCAACAACACGCAAGGCCCGTCGCAATCCCACACGCTTTGCCCGCGTTTGATCGAGACCAAACCACGGCGCTCACGTTCGGCGGCCAGCCAGATCTGATTGCCTTCCGGGCTCACCGTCAGGCCCTCGAACAACGCATTGAAGTGCAGCAACATGCCACTGGCCCGCGCTTCGCGCACCATGCCGGGGGCGATTTTCAACCACTCGGGTGCGCCGGCTACCGGTACCTGCAACACCGCCGCATGGGCTTCGCTGACGATGTAACGGTTGCCTGCGGCATCACAGCTGATGCCTTCGAAATCCAGGTCTCCACCGCGAATGAACGAAGCCGCCTTGGTGCGCGAGCGCAACCCCCACGGCAGGCCGGATTCGGGCACGGGGGGTACGTCGATCTTCAGCACGTCGGCGTTCCAGGTCGGCTCGCGGGTGTCCAGACGATAAATCTGCTCATCATCGCGGTCCGATACGGTCCACAGCTCATTGCCGCACAGCGCCAGCCCCGACAGGTTCCCGCCGCGCATGCCGTCCACCGGATGCTCGGACACCAGCTTGAGCTCAGCCACGGGCGCGGCAACCACCTCGGTGGCCGCTAACCCGCACAACATCAGGGTCGCCAGGGCGACGCCTGTGCGCATCAGCCCAGAACCTCGGCCAGGTTACCTTTGGATTCCAGCCAGGCTTTGCGATCCGGTGCACGCTTCTTCGCCAGCAACATGTCCATCATTTCCGAGGTGCCGGCGAAGTCTTCCAGGGTCAACTGCACCAGGCGCCGGGTGTTCGGGTCCATGGTGGTTTCGCGCAGTTGCGGCGGGTTCATTTCACCCAAGCCCTTGAATCGCGTGACCTGTGGCTTGCCGCGTTTCTTCTCGGCCACCAGGCGGTCGAGGATGCCATCGCGCTCGGCTTCGTCCAGGGCGTAGAAAATCTCCTTGCCCAGGTCGATGCGGTACAGCGGCGGCATGGCGACGTAGACATGACCGGCATCGACCAACGGGCGGAAGTGCTGGACGAACAGCGCGCACAGCAGGGTGGCGATGTGCAGGCCGTCGGAGTCGGCGTCGGCGAGGATGCAGATCTTGCCGTAGCGCAGCTGGCTCATGTCCGCCGCGCCCGGATCGACACCGATGGCCACGGCGATGTTGTGCACTTCCTGGCTGGCCAGCACTTCGCTGCCATCGACTTCCCAAGTGTTGAGGATCTTGCCGCGTAACGGCAGGATCGCCTGGAATTCCTTGTCCCGCGCTTGCTTGGCGGAACCGCCGGCGGAGTCACCTTCCACCAGGAACAGTTCGGACCGCATCGGGTCCTGCCCGGCGCAGTCGGCCAGCTTGCCGGGCAATGCCGGGCCTTGGGTAATGCGCTTGCGCTCGACCTTTTTGCTGGCCTTGAGGCGGCGACCGGCGTTGTTGATCGCCAACTCGGCAAGGGCCAGGCCCAATTCCGGATGCTCGTTGAGCCACAGGCTGAACGCATCCTTGACCACACCGGAGACAAACGCCGCCGCCTCGCGGGACGACAGGCGCTCCTTGGTCTGGCCAGAGAATTGCGGCTCCTGCATTTTCATCGACAGCACGAACGCGATGCGCTCCCACACGTCTTCCGGCGCCAGCTTCACGCCGCGCGGCAGCAGGCTGCGGTATTCGCAGAACTCGCGCATGGCATCCAGCAAGCCCTGGCGCAAACCATTGACGTGGGTGCCGCCCTGGGCGGTGGGGATAAGGTTGACGTAGCTTTCCTGCACGCTGTCGCCGCCTTCGGGCAACCACAACAGTGCCCAGTCGACGGCTTCCTTGTTACCGGCCAGGCTGCCGCAGAACGGCTCGTTGGGCAGGCGTTCGAAGTCGCTGACGGAATCTTCCAGGTAGGAGCGCAGGCCGTCTTCGTAGTGCCACTCGACCTTCTCGCCGGTGCCTTTGTCTTCAAAGCTCACCAGCAGGCCCGGGCATAGCACGGCCTTGGCCTTGAGCACATGCTTGAGGCGGCTGATGGAGAATTTCGGCGAATCGAAGTATTTCGGGTCCGGCGCGAAGTACACGCTGGTGCCGGTGTTGCGCTTGCCGACGCTGCCGATCACTTCGAGGTCGGTGGCTTTGTAGCCATCGGCGAAGGTCATCTGGTATTCGTTGCCGTCGCGCTTGACCTTGACCCGCACCAGGGTCGACAGGGCGTTGACCACGGAAATACCCACGCCGTGCAAACCGCCGGAGAACTGGTAGTTCTTGTTGGAGAACTTGCCGCCGGCGTGCAGCTTGGTAAGGATCAGCTCGACGCCCGACACACCCTCTTCAGGGTGGATGTCCACCGGCATGCCACGGCCATCGTCGGACACTTCCAGAGAGTGGTCGGCGTGGAGGATGACCTGCACCGACTTGGCGTGCCCAGCCAAGGCTTCGTCGACGCTGTTGTCGATGACTTCCTGGGCAAGGTGGTTCGGCCGACTGGTGTCGGTGTACATGCCGGGGCGTTTGCGCACCGGGTCGAGGCCCGAGAGGACTTCGATGGCGTCGGCGTTATAAGAGCTAGCGCTGGGAGTGGCCATGGGGTCTCGTCGTGAGTCGTTCGATTAAAAAGTGACCTGCGATTTTTACAGTGACGAAAAATCGAAGGATTGATACTGATCAGCGCCAATGCCGGCAAAGCAGAGCAGTGCCGGCAATTGCCGGCCGAACCCCTGGTAACCATGTTCGCCACCGGCCTGGATGCGCAAGGCACAGGCCCGGTAATACTGCTGGGCCAGGCGATAATCCAGGGTTTCATCCCCGGTCTGCAACCACACCTGATAACGCGCGGCGTCTTGAGGGGCGGGTACTTCCAGCTCGGCCAACGCCGTGACGTGGTCGTGGGTCAATTCCCAGGTTTCGTCGGTGTAGAGGTTCTTCTGGGTACCCAGGTAACCGTCAAACATTCGATGAGGACTGACCGCCGGGTTGACCAGCAACGCCTTGAGGCCATGGCGTTCGGCAAGGTGGGTTGCATAGTAGCCGCCGAGTGAGCTGCCGACCAGCAGCGGCCTGCCGAGTTCGGCGATGGCCTCCTCCAATTGAGGAATGGCCTGACGCGGGTGGTGATGCAGCGCCGGGACACGCAACCGATCGGACAGGCCAAGGTTGTCCATTACGGTAATCAAATGGCTGGCCTTGGTGGAGACCGGCGCACTGTTGAAACCGTGGATATAGAGGATCGAAGCGGACATACCGGGCTCTCCGTGCAAAGAGAGCGCAGTTTACAGGGATCGGAGCGGTGTGTGATGACCTCAACCCAAAGGACACAGAGAAACCCATTTTGGTCAGCGTCTACAGGTTTTAATAGCCATTGCTGGTGTAGTCGACGGCGAAGGCGAAGTCTTTGATCCGCTCCACCCCTGTCTCCAACCGCCCGTCGGCATGCAAGCGCAGCCAGCGATAGCCCGGCGCCTGCTCACTGACCTGGAAATCCTCACTGCCGGGCGCGAACTGAATGCAGGTGGAAGGCGACGCCATCAGGCGCACGCCCTCGCGCTCGCAGTCGATTTCCTGGTGCACGTGGCCCCACAGCACCGCCTTCACTTGGGGAAAGCGGTCAAGCACGGCGAACAGCGCATCGGGATTGCGCAGGCCGATAGGCTCCATCCAGGCGCAGCCGAACGACACCGGGTGATGATGCAAGCACACCAGATGATGCCGATTTGGCGCTTCGCTCAAGGCCTGGGCGAGTAATTGCAGCTGCTGGTCTTGCAGGTAGCCGGGCACGGAGCCAGGTACGGCGGAGTCCAGCAGGGTGACGCGCCAGTTGCCGATATCGACCACCGGCTCCAGCAGGTCGCTATGCACGGCAGCGTGGGCCATGATCTGCGGCTCATCGTGGTTGCCGGGAAGCCAGCGCGCGGGGGCGCCTATGGGCGCGGTCATGTCGCGAAATTGCTGGTATGACGCCAACGTGCCGTCCTGGGACAAATCTCCCGTGGCCAGCATCAGATCGATATGCGGCTGCTGTTCGCGCACCAAGTCGATCACCCGCTGCAGGCTTTCGCGGGTATTCATGCCCAGCAGCGCGCCGTCGGCCTCGGCAAACAGATGGCTGTCGGACAGTTGCACCAACAGCGCAGCGTCAGGGTTCAAGGCGGATACGCTCGGCAAGGCGCTCTCCCTAGCAATCACAGGAATAGATAGTTGGGACGATTATGCCGGGGCGGGACACAAAGAGGAAACCCAAGAAATGGGCGCAGTTCACATCTACCGCACGACTTCGAACTCATGGCCCAAGGCCAGGCAGTGGCTCAACCATTCACCCAGGAACACATTGAGCTGTGCTTTCTCATCAGGCTGGTGCATGAACACATTCGGGTAAGGATAGATGCTGCGAAAGCGTCGCGCATGCTCGGCGCTGATCACCTCGGCCATGCGGGCATCGTGGTACACCTGCACTTCCAGCTGTGGCACCGGCAGCCAGGGCAGACTGTGTTCCTGGCGCACGCGCAGGGTGGTGGTGTAGGGGCAATTGACGATGACTTCCAGGGTCAGCACGCCGAGCATCTGGTCGCCGTGGGTCACGGCAATGCGCCGCGCCTCGGGGGTGTGACGCATGTCGGGAAGCAGGCGCATCAGCCGCGCATAGTTGGCCTCGCACGCAGCCTGCAGCCCGATGAGGTCAACTCGGTAACGTTCCCGTGCCTTTACTGCCATAACCCCCTCACTTCCGCGCGATTAAGCGCAAGCCATTGCAGGGCGATGATGCTGGCTGCGTTGGAAATCCTGCCGTCGCGTACCGCCTGCAAGGCATCTTCGAATGCCCAGGTGGTGACGCGGATATCTTCTGCTTCTTCCTCCAATCCATGGATACCCCCGGCCTGTGAGCTGTCGCAACGGCCCAGGTACAAGTGGACAAATTCGGTACTGCCGCCAGGCGATGGGAAATACTTGGTGATCGGCCACAGCGCGGAGAACGTCAGCCCAGCTTCCTCCTCGGCTTCGCGGTGCGCAACCTCCTCCGGCTGCTCGTCCTTGTCAATCAGGCCGGCGACCATTTCCACCAGCCACGGGTTGTCGGTACGGCCCATGGCGCCGACGCGGAACTGCTCGATCAGCACCACTTCATCGCGTTGCGGGTCGTAGGGCAGCACGCAGACCGCATCATGACGCACGAAGACTTCACGATTGATTACGCGGCTCATGCCGCCGTCGAACTTCTCGTGGCGCAACTGCACCCGATCGAGCTGGTAGAAGCCTTTGTAGGCATGGTCGCGCTGAACAATTTCGATTTTATTCGGCGTCGACTTCGTAAAATCCGTCATATTCTTCCTCGTCATAAGCCGTGCAGTGGGCGCCATCCTAACGCGGCCATGCGGGTTGGCGCAGCCCCTTTCCGGTTGCCGGGACAGACGGCGGGCGTCAAACTCAGTCTAATCAGTCTAGTGGCGAACTGGCGGCCTTGTTGGCAGTCCAAGCGCTACTCTTTTTCGCTTTCCACCGATTTACGAAGGACACACATGTCGCTTTTAAAAATCGCCTCCATGGCTTGTATCGCCTTGACTCTGGGTGCCTGTCAGAGCCTGTTCCAGCCCGGCCAGCTCAAGCCACTGGACGTCACCCCCGAAAAATCCGAGCACATCAAGCCCGGCTGCGGCAGCCCGGATTGCCCGCTGGTGAACATCGATACCTTGCATTTCCCCGACGACCCGCAACTCGACAGCCTGGTGGAGCAGCGCTTGCTGCAGATGACCCGCACCGCGCCCGGCGCGAGCGTGCCCGCGACACTGAATGCCTACCGAGACAAATTCCTGCGTGAATCCCCAGACCGCCACAGCATGTATTTGCAGGCCAAGGTCCGTGAGCAGCGTGACGGACTGGTGATCATTGAATTCGCCAGCTACCTGGACACCGGTGCGGCCCAGGGTGAACCTGGCCGCGGGTTCATCAACTATTCACGTGTGCTGCATAAAGAACTGAGCCTGGCCGACATGCTGCTGCCCGGACAGGAGCAGGCCTTCTGGAATACGGCAAAAGTTGCTCATAACAGTTGGTTGATCAACACCAAGATGGATCGCGACCCGGAGTTCGTGAAGAACTGGCCGTTCCAGAAAACCCCGAACGTGGCCTTGACCAGTGGCGGCGTGGTACTCAAGTACAACGTCACCACCATCGCCCCCTACGCACAGGGGTTGATCGAAATCACCATCCCCTATGCGCGCCTTACCGGTGTGATCAAGCCTGAGTTGATGCCCGCACGCCGCTGAAAGCCCGCGCCAGGATGAACTGCAGCAGCCCTGCCAGCAGCAATGCCGGCAGGGTTGCGCCGACATCCGGATACAGGTGCGCCAACACATGGTAGGCGCTGATGCCGCCCAGCCACGCCACCAGCGCCGGCCAATGCAGCAGAGTCACCGCGCCCTGGCGCCGACGGCGCAGGATGAAGTGATCCACCAGGACCACGCCGAACAGTGGCGCAAACACTGAGCCGATCAGCAACAGGAAGTTCTGGTATTGCGCCAAGGGCGCAAAGCAGGCGATCAAGGTGCAGATCACACCAATGGCCAACGCCAGGTGCTCGACTTTCAAGCGCAGCAGAGTCGCGCTCGACACCGCCGCCGAGTGAATATCGGCAAAAGCGTTTTCCGACTCGTCCAACAGAATCAGCAACAGCGGAATGCCCAGGCCGGCGCCGGCCAGAGCCAACAGCAATGCATTCACCTCACCGCTTGGCGCAAATGCCAGGGTGTAAGCCACGCCCAGGCTCATCAACCAGAAGTTACCGATAAAGAACCCCAGCGCAGTACCGCCGAAGACGCTTTTCGCGCGCTTGCCGAAACGTGAGTAATCGGCAATCAGCGGTAGCCACGACAGCGGCATGGCGATGGCTATGTCGAAGCCCACCGCAAACGGCATTGAGCCATCGCCGGCCTGGGCCCAGAGTGCGGCGAGGTCGGCCTTGGCGAACAGGTTCCAGGTCAGCCACAGACAGGCCGCCAGCAGCAGCCAAATGCCCCATTTGCGCAGAATCTGCCGCACGAACGTCAACGGGCCGCTCACCGCCAGCAAGGTTGCAAGGCCACCGAAAAACACTGTCCACAGTAAGGGGCTGGCCAACAGGCTGCCTTCACTGAAGGCTCTTGCGCCCAGCAAACTGGCGGCATCGCGCATCACGATGATCTCGAACGAGCCCCAGCCAATCAATTGCAGCAGGTTCAACAACGCCGGCAGGCTGGCGCCCCTGGCACCGAGGCTGAGCTTGAGCGCGGCCATGGCGGACAGGCCGGTGTCGCTGCCGATCACGCCGACCGCTGCCAGCAATAACACGCCCACCAGAGTGCCGAGGAAGATGGCCAGCAATGAACCGGACAAGCCCAGGCCCGGCGCCAACAGCGCGCCGGTTTGCAACACCATCAGGCCGATGCCGAGGGAGAACCACAGGGAGAAAAGGTCGCGGGCGCCAAACACTCGTTTATCCGCAGGCACCGCGACGTCAGGGGAATAAGTACTGGGTTGAATGCTCAAGGCTGTTATCTCTGGAGGAGGTATGGGTTGTTCTTCAGAACCCTATCGCGGGCAAGCCCGGCTCCCACACTTGACTGAATTGCACACAGGTCGTGTGTTCACAGCCGATCCCCTGTGGGAGCCGGGCTTGCCCTAATGCCGGTCAGTTAAGCGCTAAAGCAGAAAAACCTGCGACCTGTGGCGAGGGAGCTTGCTCCCGTTGGGGCGCGAAGCGGCCCCAAAAATGGGACTGCTACGCAGTCCAGCGGGAGCAAGCTCCCTCG
>NZ_JASLAW010000069.1 GCF_030147005.1 Pseudomonas sp. | reverse complement strand
CGAGGGAGCTTGCTCCCGCTGGACTGCGTAGCAGTCCCATTTTTGGGGCCGCTTCGCGCCCCAACGGGAGCAAGCTCCCTCGCCACAGGTCGCAGGTTTTTCTGCTTTAGCGCTTAACTGACCGGCATTGGGGCTTGCCCGGCTCCCACAGGGGGACGTGACGGGTTCGAGGCAGTGGGCTTATTCAGGAATCGTCCTGGGTATCACAGGACAATTCACTCATGATCAATATCCAACTTGGCAAACGTCACCTTTGCCCCTTCCTTGCTGTCCCCGCTGTTGTCCTGCACATACACGCCCGCCTTGAAGTACAGCGGCTTGTCGCCCCAGGCTGCGCCGATGCGTTCATTCCATTCGCTGTCGGCCGCATACACGCTGAGCAACCCGGCTTTATTGAGGTTGATTACATAGGTGAAGGTCTTTTCCAGCGGCACGTTGGAGGCGACGAGGATCACGCGGCTTTCGGACTCGTCCGGGCGCATGCGCACTTTGGCGACGATATTGCCGGTCTGGGTTTTTTCCTTGAATTGGTACTCCAGCTTGATGAGCGGTTTCTGGCTGTCATAGGCGTGGATCTGGCCGATCACGACTTTGCCGGTGGACGGTACCTGGTTGACGGTAAGCGTGGCGCGCAGGAAGTTGTCGGCCTCAGGGTAGGTCCAGTTGCGCAGGCGCCCGTCGGCGTAGGTTTCGCGCAGCTCGCTGCGCGGGTAAATGGCGTTTTCGGTGCGGGTGCCGGTGACGGGGGTCCAGAACTGCACATCGCTGCCTTCGGCCTGGAAATACTGGTCATTGAAACCGCTGAGCAGCTTTGGGGTTTCGATGGTCGTGGGCGGGGAGCCGACCGGAATGCTCAGGTTCCAGGTGGAAAGGTCGATCATGGTGTTGGCCTTTTGGCGAGGGGTGAACGCTTTAGCCCGAGGGCTGCACAGGTTCTTTATAGGTGGTGTTAACCAAATTGTTAAACATTGACCGGCAATTTATTGGCGTCAGAGGAGTGCCAAAAAGCCATGTCGCCCGTGGGACGCGGCCTACAGAGCCTTACCGTTAGTCGGCTTCCCAGGCTTTGGCGCAATGATGGCACCCAGGTCACTTCTGCTTTGTTATAACCGGGGATAGAGTGATGCCTCATTATTTGTCCGGTTTTAAGTACCCGAAGTGACCGGTGCAGCTCCTTAAGGAAGAGACGTAGCATGGATTGCGCTCCAAACCTCGGCGAAGGCAGTTCGGTTCTTTTGGTGGTCGATGATTACCCGGAAAATCTCGTCAGCATGCGTGCAGTGTTGCAGCGCGAAGACTGGCGAGTGATTACCGCCACTTCCGGTTTGCAAGCCCTGGAATTGCTGCTGGTTCACGATGTCGATCTGGTGCTGCTGGACGTGCGAATGCCCGGTATGGATGGCTTCGAGGTGGCTCGCCTGATGCGTGGCAACCAGCGTACGAGCATGACGCCGATTATCTTTCTCACGGCCGATGCCCACTCGTCCGACGCAGTGCTCAAAGGCTATGCCAGCGGTGCGATCGACTACCTGTTCAAGCCCTTCGACCCACACATCCTCAAGCCCAAAGTGCAGGCGCTGCTGGAGCATCAGCGCAATCGCCGCGCGCTGCAGCGGTTGAGCCATGACCTGGAAGCCGCCCGCGCCTTCAATGCCTCGGTATTGGACAACGCCGCCGAAGGCATTCTGGTGGTGGGCGAGGGCAGCGTGATTGAGTACGCCAACCCCGCTATTTCAAAGCTGCTCAATGCCACGATGGCCGAGTTGCAGGGCGAGAGTTTCTTGAGTTTCCTGCAAAAGCCCCATGTGCCGGCCTGGTTGGGGTTTGCGATGTACGAGGCCTTTCGCAAAGGTGAAACGTGGCGCCTGCATGACGCTATTTTGCGCACCAGTCGTGGCCAGCAGGTGCCGGTGGCGCTGTCCTGCGCGCCCCTGCCCGCGGAGCAGAAGGCGATGGTGGTGACGGTGCTGGACATGTCCGAGGTGCGTCACCTGCACCAGCAGCTGGAGTTCCAGGCGGTGACCGATCCGTTGACCGGGCTGCTCAATCGCCGGGGTTTCTACCAGACGGTGGAGAACATGTTGTCGCGCAGCGAGCGCAATGAGCAGTCGCTGGTGCTGCTATACCTGGACCTGGACGGCTTCAAGCGAGTCAACGATACCTTGGGGCACGACGCGGGTGATCGCGTGCTGCGCTGGGTTTCCGAGCAGATGCAGGCGTGTTTGCGCTCTTACGACATTCTTGGGCGCATGGGCGGGGATGAGTTCACTGCGTTGCTGGAGCTGGAATTCCCCGAGCAGGCGGCGAAGATTGCGGAAAAACTGATCGAACGGGTGTCTGTGTGCCAGCAGGTCGATGGGCTGGAAGTGATGCTTGGGGCCAGCATCGGTATCGCGACCTTCCCGGACTGCGGCTCGGACCTGAGTGGCCTGTTGCGTGCGGCGGACATCGCCATGTACGAAGCCAAGCGCGCCGGTCGTCAGCAGTATCGCTATTACGATCAGGAAATGAACGGCCGAGCCCGCTCACGCCTGATGCTCGAAGACAGCGTGCGCACTGCGATTCAAAACAAGGATTTCATTCTGGTGTACCAGCCTCAGGTGTCGCTCGAGGATGGGCATTTGCGCGGTGTGGAGGCACTGCTGCGCTGGCAGCACCCGAGCGTGGGCGACGTGTCGCCGGGTTTGTTTTTGCCGTTGCTGGAAGAGGCACGGCTGATCAGCGAGCTGAGCACTTGGATTTACCAGCAAGCCGCCGCCCAGCGCCAGGCCTGGCAAGCGTCTTTCAATGATGAGCTGGTGCTGAGCGTGAGCCTGAGCGGCAGCCAGTTCAATATGCCTAACCTGGCCAGCCAACTGCGGCAGGTCCTCGATCGACATGGGTTACAGGGGCGGCAATTGGAGGTGCAGGTGGGTGAAGACTGCCTGATGCATAACCTTGAGGAATCCATTAAGCAACTCAAGCTGCTGCGTGAGCTGGGGGTGCGCATCGCCCTGGATGATTTTGGCTCAGGTCGCTGTTCCCTCGCGCATCTGCGTGACCTTGCGTTCGACACCCTCAAGCTGGACCCGCAATTGGTGGCCCGTCTGCCCGGCTCCACGCGCGATGCCGCAATGGCCCGCAGCATCATTGATCTGTGCCGGCACTTTGAGGTGCTGGTGATCGCCGAGGGCGTGGAAACCCTTGAACAGTCGCAGTGGCTCAAGGCCAATGGTTGCTCGTTCATCCAGGGCACATGGGCGTCGGCACCGTTGATGGCCGAGGACGTTGTCGGTTGGGCACACCCTCGCGCGCTTTGAATTCGCTACACTGGCGCCTGTCCGAACCACCTTGCAGGCCCCATGACCGCGCTGAAATATCTCCAGGCCTATCCCGCCGCCCTTCAGGAACAAGTACGCCAACTGATCGCCAAGGACCAGTTGGGCGCCTATCTGGAGCAGCGTTACCCCGAGCGGCACGCCGTGCAGAGCGACAAGGCCTTGTACAGCTACGCCCTGGCCTTGAAGCAGGAACACCTGCGCAATGCACCGTCGATCGACAAGGTGCTGTTCGATAACCGCCTGGACCTCACCCACCGCGCGCTGGGTTTGCACACCACGATTTCCAGGGTGCAGGGCGGCAATCTCAAATCCAAGAAAGAGATCCGCATCGCCTCGCTGTTCAAGGAGGCGGCTCCCGAGTTTCTGTGCATGATCGTGGTACACGAACTGGCGCACTTCAAGGAATCGGACCACAACAAGGCGTTCTATAAACTCTGTGAACACATGATGCCGGGCTACCATCAGGTGGAATTCGACCTGCGGGTGTACCTCACCTGGCGCGATTTGCAGGGCAAGCCCTAAACACAAGGCGATTGACCATGGATGTGAGCAAGACCAAGAGCAGCTTTTATCGCCGACTGTATGTGGCTTACCTGATCGACAGCGGGCTGGCCAGCAGCGTCCCGGCGCTGACCGAAGTGACCGGTATGCCTCGGCGCACGGCGCAAGACACGATTGCGGCATTGGCCGACCTGGATATCCTGTGCGAGTTCGAGCAGCAAGACGGTGCCCGTCACCATGCCGGGCATTATCGTGTGCGTGATTGGGGGGCGATTGATCGCGGTTGGGTCGAGGCCAACCTTGCGTCGATCAAGCAGGTGTTGGGTTACCCGTAAGGTGTGGAAGGGGGCTTGCCCTAATGCCAGTCAGTTAAGACAGAACCGGTCACTGTGGCGAGGGAGCTTGCTCCCGCTGGACTGCGTAGCAGTCCCATTTTTGGGGCCGCTTCGCGCCCCAACGGGAGCAAGCTCCCGCGCCACAGGTCGCAGGTTGTTCTGTTCTAGCGCTTAACTGACCGGCATTAGGGCTTGCCCGCGAGGACGCCCTCAAGCTCGCCGCATACCAATATGTGGAATATCGTCTTCCAGGTATTGCTCTCCCACCACCCCAAACCCATACCGTGCGTAATACCCCTGCAAGTGCGCCTGGGCCGAGAGAAAAATCGGTGTCTCGGGCCAGATCTCGGCGATCTGCTTGAGGGCTTCTTCCATCATCATGTGCCCCAGGCCGGTGCCGCGTGCCGATGGCGCGACGATCACCCGGCCGATCACCACGTCGCCGCCCTGTGACTCCGGGTCTAGCAGCCGCAGATAAGCCACCAGCTCATTGTCTTTCCAGGCCATCAGGTGGTGGGTATCGCCTGACAGGTCTTGCCCGTCAATGTCCTGATACACGCATTTCTGTTCAACCACGAACACCTCTCCGCGCAGGCGCAGGATGGCGTACAGCTGCTCCTTGCCCAAATCGTCGTGATGCTTGCAGACCCAATCAATTGTCATGATGTGCACTCTTATCCAAGGCTTGCCGGGGATAGTAAGCGCGGCGGGGCGCTGCTGTCTAAAACCGGCTATTTTTGTGAATAGCGTCAATTTGCCATCATTGAATGCATGCATGGCTGACTTCTTTGTGTAATAACCGATGCAAGCTCATTGATGAGCTACTGTTATCAGGCCATCGCCTGCCCGCCAAGGATTTTAAGCATGCCGCGATTGTCTCGTGCCGTTGCTTTGATTGCAGTGTTGTTGCTGGCTCAACCGGTATTGGCGCAGCGTTTGCGCCTGGCGGCGGATGGCTGGCCACCCTTTACCGATGTCACCTTGGTCAACGGCGGGCTGGCTACGGACATCGTTACCACGGCGCTGGCTCGGGCCGGGTACGCCAGTGATTTTGAGCAGGTGCCTTGGGCACGCGCGCTCAAGGGGGTAGGCGATGGGCGCTACGACGTGCTGATCAACGCGTGGTACGACGATGCCCGCACGCAACTGGGCCAGTTCTCCGAGGAATACCTGGTCAACCGGGTGCGCTTTATCAAGCGTCGCGACGACGCTATCGATTATCGGAATCTGCAACAGCTGCACGGGGAAAGCATCGCCGTGGTGCGTGGTTATGCCTATTCGGCGGCGTTCGATCAGGAGGCGCTGTTACAGAAAGTGCCGGTGCATAACTTTGCCATGGCTGTGCGTATGCTGGCGGCGAAACGCGTGCGGCTGACGTTGGAAGACGAGTACGTGGCGCGTTACTACCTGGCGCGGGAGTCGCCCAGGGTGCGCAATGCCGTGGAGTTCGTCGGCGAACCGCTGAGCGAGAACAGCCTGCATATTCTGGTCAGCCTGAAAAACCCCGAGCATGCGCAGATCGTCGCCGGTTTCGACCGGGAGATTGCCAGGATGAAGGCGGATGGCAGTTACGCAAAATTGATGAAGGCCCACGGTATGTAGCGGTTTAAGGCGCGCCGGTATCCTTGATCAAATGCGCCGCCAGCGTACGCAACGGCCCCAACTGCCGACAAATCAACGCCAATTGCGTTTGCACCAGCCGCTGGCCCTCATCGATCTCGTCCGGCATCTGCTCAAGCTGCGCCGCCAGTGCTTCCTCGTCATCACTTTGAATCGTAATCGGCTGTTTGTTGGCAAGCCCCGTGGCGATCTCATCGATGCTCGCCGCCAGGCTGTTGCCCGCCCCGTCGATCAACTGTTCGCGCACGTCGGCCGGTAGCAGGGTGTCGCGGTGTGCGCCAAGGCCCGACAAATAGCTGAGCAGGGTGTGCGACAGCACCAGGAACCTGAAGCCCACATCCGCTTCCTTACGGAAATGCCCCGGCTCCATCAGCATATTCGCCAGGGTGGTGGACAGCGCCGCATCGGCGTTATGCGCGTTGCGACGGGCCAGGCGATAAGCCAGGTCGTCGCGCTTGCCGGCCGCGTACTGCTGCATGATCTGGCGCAGGTAGATGCTGTTGCAGGTGAGGGTATTGGCCAGCACTTTGTTCAGGCGGCGGCCTTGCCAGTCCGGCAGGAACAGGAACACCGCCAGGCCCGCGATCAGGCTGCCGAGCAAGGTGTCGAACAGGCGGGGCAGGAACAGGCCATACCCATCGCCCACCTGGTTGAAGCAGAACAGCACCATCAAGGTGATCGCCGCCGTGGCCAGCGTATAACGCGTGGTGCGGTTGATAAAGAACACCAGGCCGGCGGCGATGGCGAACATCGACTGCACCACCGGGCTTGGGAACAGGTCGAACAGCGCCCAGGCCACGGTCAGGCCGATGGCGGTGCCGATGATGCGCTGGCCGAGCTTGCGCCGCGTGGCACCGTAGTTCGGTTGGCAGACGAATAGCGTGGTCAGGATGATCCAGTAGCCCTGGGAGGCGTGGATGGCATGCAGGGTGGCGTAGCCGACGGTCAATGCCAGGGACAGGCGCAAGGCGTGGCGGAACAGCAGCGAGGTCGGCGTGAGCTGGGTGCGCAGGCGCGTCCACATTTCCTTGAGGTTGCGTGGGGCACGGTCCAGCAGGTTGCTGTCGGTGGCGTCGGCCAGGGCGTCGGGGTTGCTTGCGTCGCCGAGCAGGCGGTCGAGGGTGGACAGGTTGGCGGCCAGGGCACGCAACGAGCGCAGCAATCCGCGCCAGGCCGGGTTGCTTTGGATGCGCAGGTGTTCCAGGGAGGCGTTCAGGTCGCCCAGGGCTTCGGCAAAGCTGGCGTCATAAATGAAAGGCTGGCGCAGTTGGATCGACTCGGCCAGGGCCTGGCAGGCCTTGCCTTGCTGGCGCAACAGGCGTTGGCAACGGAACAGCACGTCGCTGTGAAAGAAGGCCTCGGCCAAGGCGTTATAAGGGTAGTGGGAGGAGCTTGCGCGCTCGTGGATGTCCTGGGCCAGGAAGTACAGCTTCAGGTAACGGCTGACCTTCGAGCCCGGTCGGCCATTGCCGACGCGGTGCAGGATGATTTCCTTTGCCGCATTCAATGCCGCGACCACACGGCCGTTCTGCTGGGCCAATTCCAGGCGCCGCGCCTCCACATCCAACTGGCGAATCGGTTCGAACAGCGACGACTTGAGCTTGAGATAATGCCCCAGCTCGCGAAACAACCGTGCCAGGCTCTGCTGCACCGGCTGGTTGGAAAACAGCGCCTGCCACAGCACCGACAACACGCCATACCAGGCCGCGCCCGCCACCAGCAGCAACGGCTCGTGCCAGAAATCACTGACGGCACCGCCGCGCTGGTCCACGCCGATCATGGTGTAGACCGACAGGATCAACGTGGCCGAGGCAATCGCGCCATAACGTTCGCCGAGCGCGCCGAGCATGGTCAGGCCGAACGTGGCCAGGGCCAGGGAGGCCGCGAAAACCCACGGGTAAGGGAAAAGCAGCTCCACCGACAGCGCGGCAATGCTGAAACACACCAGCGTCACCGCCAGAGCGTTCAGGCGGCCTTGCCAACTGTCATCGGTCTCGGCCAGGGCGCTGGCGATAATCCCCAGGAACAGCGGGATCAACAACGTCATTTCATCCTGATACCAGCACAGCGCCATGCTGCCGGTCAGGGCGATGAATACCCGAATGCTGTAGCTGAATTTATCCAGTGCCCACAGGCGTCGCAGGGACTGCTTGAACGAGGTCGATGACATGAAGTCTGGGGTCTTCCGGGACGATGCCGCTAAATTGAGCTATCAAGGACGCCACGGCAAGTGGGGTGATCACATCGTTGCGCAAAAAAGTCCCTGACACACCACAAACAAATGAGGGGGCGGGCTTGCTCTAATGCCAGTCAGTTAAGACAGAACCGGTCCCTGTGGCGAGGGAGCTTGCTCCCGCTGGACTGCGTAGCAGTCCCATTTTTGGGGCCGCTTCGCGCCCCAACGGGAGCAAGCTCCCTCGCCACAGGTCG
>NZ_JASLAW010000068.1 GCF_030147005.1 Pseudomonas sp. | reverse complement strand
GCGCCTGGCCGAACGCTTGCTGGCAAGCGGCAAGCACCGTTGCGTAGCGCTGCTGGCGGGCGACACGCTGGCCGACTTTGACCTTGCCGAGCGCTACATCCCGGGCTGTACGATGATTGCCGACGGCTTCGCGGCCGCCCTGCTTAAACCCGGCGGCGGCCAACGCAGGGTGTCGGGTATCCAGTGCTTTTATCATCCCGGATTCTGGCAAGGCCTGGATGGCACGCGCGAGGATATCAAGCGCTTCTATCAGTCCCATAACCAGCTAGTGGAACACGCGCTGGCGTCCTACTCCGAAGCGATGCGCAAGCAGGCGTGGTTGCTGCCGCACAACATCAACCGCCTCAGTTGGCAAACCTGGCTGCGCCACCCGGAGAACCGCGACCGATCAGTCGCCACCGATCTGCTGGGCGAATGCGGCCACTGTTACACCGCCGACCCGTTGCTGCTGCTCGATCGCTACGCCCCGGAGCAAACCGGGCGCCCTGCCCTGCTGCTGTCGGTGGGCCTGGGCGGCTGGGTCGGTTGCGCCGCTGTTACCTCAGACGCCTTATCGGAGGCTGCCCATGCTCGATAATCCCACCGCCATTGCGACCGTCAAACCGTCCGCGATCAAATTCGCGCAATTGGGTTTGCTCAAAATAGCGGAAAGTGCCTGTCGCCAGCACGGCGACGCAGTCTGGATCGGCGAGGGTCAGGAAGCCGTGCTGGTACTGGCCGGCGCGCGCCATCTGCGGTTTTTCCTGGAGAACGAAAGCAGCTTTCACAAGGAACTCGACAATGAACACACGTCCAGGCGCCTGCTGCTAGGGCAATCGCTGATCACTGCCCGGGAAGGCGAAGAATGGCACCTGGCCCGGAAACTCACCGCGCCGTTGGTCAATCCCAAATCAGCAGTGCTCAAACAGGGCACTCAAGGCGCCGCGCACTGGTTAGTCGACACGCTCCAGGACGTGGGAAACGACTCCATACAGACAATTTGCATGCAGTGGGCCCTGCGCTGCGTTGCCGAGGGTTTTGTCGGCCCCACGCTCAGCCCTGCGCAGCTCGACAGTCTGGTCAATCACTTTCGCAGGATCTACCTGCAACTGATTGTGGTGGCACCGGCCGAGGACTCTGGGACGCTGTGCCGACATCCGGCGCTGATCGCCTTTCGCGAAGAGCTTGAGTCGCTGCTGGGGCCCTTGATCACTGGCGGCGCAGACGCCAACCCCAGCATGTTGCAACGCTTTTACCAGGCCTTGGATATCAATGCCCACCCCCACGAACGGGAACGGGCAATCAGCATGTTGTTGGGTAACTTGGTGGCCAGCGTCGACAACACCGGGGTTGCATTGCTGTGGTGCCTGACTCACCTGTCACAGCACGCCCAGTATCAGCATCAGGTCCGTGAAGAATCTCGTCAGGGCAGGCGCGATATGGCCAGCGCCATCGTCAAGGAGTCGTTGCGCATCACACCGGTGACGGCATTCTTCGAGCGCTTCACCCAGAGCCCGCTGGACATGGACGGAGTGACAATCCCGTCCGGCACCAAAGTGCTGTTTTCACCCTGGCTGGTCCACCGCAATGCCGCTTACTGGCCCGACCCCCTGAGTTTCAGGCCAGAACGTTTTCTCGAGGGTAAAAAGATCGCGCGGGAGCACTTTGTGCCGTTCAGCATCGGCAAGCGCAACTGTGTCGGCATGGCGCTGGCCATGGACCAACTCACCACAGCCATTGAAACACTGTGCAGCCATTGTGTCTTTGCACTCGCGCCCTCGACTGCGCCTGCCGCGCTCACACCGCTTTATGGGCTGAATGTACTGCCCAGGGGGCCTATCTGTTTCACCATCGAATCGGTAGCCGAGGTCAATGCACATGAATGCATCGCCTGACTCGGCGCCGGGCGCCATTCCGCAGCTCAGTGTGTTTTGTTTCTCTGACGTAGCCCGAGACAGCTTCGCGCAGAAATACGAACAGCTGCTGAGCACTGCCAGGCTGGCGGATGAACTCAATTTTCATGCTGTCTGGACGCCTGAGCGCCATTTCCACACGTTCGGCGGGATGTTCCCCAACCCTTCGGTGATCAGTGCCGCGCTCGCCGTCGCGACACGACGGATCAGGATCCGCGCAGGCAGCGTGGTGCTGCCCTTGCACGACCCGTTGCGCGTCGCCGAGGAATGGGCGCTGGTGGATAACCTTTCACGCGGCCGGGTGGGCGTGGCGTTTTCCGCAGGCTGGCAACGCAATGATTTTGTCCTGCAGGCCCACAACTACCGCGAGCGGCACGAGGTGCTCTTCAGCGCGCTGGAGCAGGTCCAGGCGCTGTGGCGCGGCGAATCGGTGACGCGTCACGAACTGTCGCGGCCGGGACAGCCGGAACCGATCAAGGTGCAAACCTGGCCGCCTGCCTACCAGCACGCCATACCCGCCTGGGTCACAACGGGAAGCAGTCCGTTGTTATTCAACGAGGCCGGCAAACGCGGCCTGAACGTGCTAACGCACCTGATCTCGCAAACCCGTGAACAGCTGCAGGAAAATTGCGCCAGCTACCGCCTTGCACGCCGGGACGCGGGGCTGGACCCGGCAGGCGGCACAGTCACGCTGATGATGCATGCCCAGGCGGGAGAACGTCGCCAGGCGCTGCTGCCACGCCTGCGGCCGGCACTCACGGGCTACCTGCGTGCGTTCATGCAGCTGTCTGAAAATCTCAACAGCGCGCCTGCGTACGATCACCAAACAGCGGAAAAAAAGCAGGACTATGCGCTCAAGTGGGGCGTGGAAAAATACCTCAACCACTATGGTTTATTCGGTTCTGGCGCAGAATGCCGGGAGCAGCTTGAACAGCTCAAGCGTGAAGGCGTCGACGAAGTGGCGGGGCTTGTCGACTTTGGCATGCCTCAGGAAAGTGTGGAAACAACGCTGCGTACACTGGCGACATTACTGTGAAAACGGAGGTTATATGAATACCCTGAACAAGATGAACCTGATGCTCGCGCTGCTGGCCGGCACGAGCGCCTGTTCTACGCTGGCGGCGGAAAAAACCGTGGCATTGAGCGCGTTCAACAGCGTTGAAATCCGCCAAGGTATCAACCTGACGGTCAAATGCGCCGCCACCTCCTCGATGGTGGTCTCAGGTTCTGCCAAGACGCTGGAAAAACTCCAGGTGACGACAAACGACAAAGCCCTGTTGCTGGTCAACGACGCCGGGCAGACCGATCGCCTGTTCTCCAACGCCCTGGACATTACGCTGTACACCAGCGAGCCGCTGAAAGCGCTGACCGGCAAGGCAGGCGTCAAAATCGAGGCCCCCGCCTGTGCAATCGATCAACACACATTGACGGTCGCCGGCAGCATGGGTGCAGATATCTTGGTCGAAGGCAAGACGGCCGAACTGACGCTGGACTTGGCCATGGGCGGCACGTTCAACAAAAAACCGCTGCCGTTCTCGGCGGATGTGGCAACCGTGCGCATGAGCATGGGCGCGCAGTCCTCCCTGTGTCAGGTGCCACGGATCAGCGGCAGCCTATCGGCCGGTGCGCGCATGTCCGTGAGCCCGTCGGCTCAGGTCGATACCGGCGCCACGGGCTCGTTCGGCAGCGATATTTCGACCTCGGACTGTTCCTGATCGGCAAACGCTTGATCAGCGACAAACAGCCATTGCACTGAGGGGTGTCCCGGGGCAGGGATCACCCCGTAGGCCAGGCAAAAACCTTCCTGCGCCTGCACTTGGCGGTAATGAATCTGGCCAATGTTCACGGGCGGGTTGACCATGATCTGCGCCACCCCGCTTGCAGCGCACGGCGGTATCGCGCAAAAGCCGGCGAGTGATTGGGTCAGACCGGCTCCCAGCGCCTTGAGCCAGGTCTCCTTGATGCTCCACAGTTGGGTAAAGCGCGCCAGGTAGTTGGCTTCATCAAGCGCCAGCCAGCGTTGCTCGTCCGGGTGAAAAAAACGCCGGGCGATGGCTTTTTTTACCGTCACTTTCCCGCTGATGGCTTCCAGGTCTACCCCGACCTCATGTCCCCGGCACAGGGCAATGGCCGCCGAACGACCACTGTGGCTCAAGTTGAAGCGCAACCAGGCGTGCTCGGGCAGCCAAGGCTTGCCAGCAGCGGTTCGCGCGATACGCACTTGGTCCACCGGAATGGCCAGGTAGGTGGCCAGCACCTGGCGCAGCCAATGGTGCGCCCGTTGCCGAACCTGCCTGTGCGCCGGCTCATTGTCAAAGTGGCGCAGCAGGCAGACACCGCGGCCTTCGATCAACTCAGGCAGCGCGTTGTAGCGGTAAGTTGATGGTGACCTTGCATCCGGTCTGCTCATGACGATTTTCCAGAGACAAGTAGCCGCCGTGGCTTTCAACGATTTGCCGGCACAAGATCAAGCCAATACCGGTGCCATTGGGTTTGGTGGTGTAGAACGGCACGAACAGGTTTGTCGGATTGGCCAGCCCCACGCCGCCATCAAGAATGGTGATCAGCAAGCGTCCCTTCTCTTCAGCCCACTCGATGTCGATACCGTCGGTGCTGGTGCCCATCGACTCATCGGCATTCTTGATCAGGTTGATCAGCAATTGATGTATCTGTGCGCGGTCGAGGCTGACCGTCAGCGGTCGCGGCCCGTTCAGGCTGATCACACGGTGCGCGAACAACAGGGGCAACTCGGCCATCAAGGCCGCCAGATCCAGACATTCCTTGCGTGGCGGCGCCAGCTTGCCCAACTGCCTGTAGCTGCTGATAAACTCGATCAGCTCGCGCGCCCGTCGGCTGATCAGGTCGATACCCTCGGTAAAACCTGGTGGTAGATTTTCAGCATTCTGCCGGTAATGCTGCTGCAGCATCTGGCTGATGGAGGCGATGGGACTGAGGGAGTTGTTGATTTCATGACTGATGACGCGCAGCAGATCCTGCCAGGCTTTCTGCTCTTCCTGACGCAACATGTGGTCAACGTCACTGACAAACAACAGCACGTTCTGCACCCCGTCGACCATGTAGGTGTCACTGGACACTTTATAGCGCCCGGGCCGCCCTTCATGCTCGGAGACTACCGGCTGTTGCGTGTTGGCGTTAAGCAGCAGGGTGTCCAGTTGCCAACGACTGGCGGTATCGCCAATCAATTTCTCCAGCGACGTGTCCAGCATCTGCGACGCGGCCTCGTTGCACCAGATCAGGCGATAGTCGCCGTCCAGGGCGTAGATAGCGACCGTGATGTTGGAAATCACCTTTTGCAGCAGAAAGTCCATCTCCCGCTGCTGTTGACGGTGGCGCGACAATTGGCTGGAAATATCATTGATCTGTGCGATAACCCCCTCGAAAGCGCCCACCCCCGTGGACACCCCGCGCAGGCTGAAATCCTCTTGCTCCACCGCTTCCAGCAGATTGGATATGACGTTGATCTTAAAAATCAGCTGCTGAAAAAAGTGATAGCAGAAATAGACCATTGTCACGCACAGCACGAACAGCGTGAACAACTTGAGGTACAGGGATTGGTGCGGAAAAAACCATAGCAGCAGATAGGCAATGATTGCGCCCAACGGCGCCAGGCTGCACAGCAGCAGATGACGTATCTCGAATGCGTGAAAAAACTTACTCATGGCAAATTTTTAGTTTTTCAAGCCGACGATAAAACGCGCTGCGGCTCAGGCCCAGCGATTCAGCCGCCTTGACCGCATTGCCGTCATACTGACGCAGGCGCCGCAGCAGCACGGTTTCTTCGACTTCGGCCAGGGTGCAGGTATCGCTCAACCCTGCGGATGCGTCGGTGACCGGACGCGTCGCGCTCTGCGCGGACATCGAAGGCGGCAGGCAAAGGTCTTCCAGGTCGATGACATTGGCGCGACACAGCAACACCGCACGCTCCAACAGATGGCTGAGCTCGCGGATATTGCCCGGCCATGCATAATCGAGAAGCCCCTGGCGCGCCTGCGGTAACAACACTGGCCGGGGTTTGTTGTACTTGCGAGCGAAACGCTTCAGGAAGCGCTCGGTGAGTGGCTCGATATCTTCCAGGCGCTCTCGAAGCGGAGGCAGCTGAATTTGAATCAGATTCATGCGGTACAGCAAGTCCTGGCGGAACCGCCCCTCAAGCACGGCTTTTTCCAGGTCGGAATTGGTTGCGGCGATGATTCGGCAATGCGTGGATTGGGTACGTGAAGAGCCGACGCGCTCAAACTGCCGCTCTTCCAGTACCCGTAGCAATTTCACTTGCTGGGTCAGCGGCAAGTTACCGATTTCATCGAGAAACAGCGTGCCCTGGTCCGCCAATTCAAATCGGCCGATACGGTTTTCCCGTGCGTCGGTGAAGGCGCCTTTGACATGGCCGAACATTTCGCTTTCGAACAACTGCTCGTTGATGCAGCCCATGTTCACTTCGACAATGCTGTGTTCGCTACGTGATGAAATCTGGTGGATGTAACGCGCGAGCAAGCTTTTACCGGTACCGTTTTCGCCCAGGATCAGCACGCTGGTATCCGTCACCGCGACTTTTTCCACCATGCTGATCAAACGTTGCATCGCCGGTGAGCGGACGACCCACTCGCTGTCCATGTCATCTTCAAGCGCCAGCTTGAGCAGCTTGTTTTCTTCGCGCAGGCAATTGCCCGAACGGCGCGCCTGGCTGAGGGTGATCTGCTGCTGGACGATGCTCAGCAAACGCTCGTTGTCCCAGGGTTTCTGAATAAAATCGGCCGCCCCCGCGCGCATGGCGTTGACGATGATGTCGACGCTGCCCCACCCGGTCATCGCCACAGCCGGCAAGCAATCATCGAACTTCTTCATCTCGGCCAGCAACTGTAAGCCTTCCAGGCCGGACGTGGTGTCCTTGCGGAAATTCATGTCCATCAACACCAGGTCAACCGGCTTTGCATACAAATGCGCAAGCAGACGATCAGCCTGTGTTTCTACCGTCACATCGTAACCATGCATGCGCAGCAGGATATCGAGACTGGTCAGGATGCCGGCGTCGTCGTCTATAACAAGGATGTGTTTCTTATCGTTCATGTTAAGCATCCAGCGTGTACGGCCGTGCCTGGGAGCACGGCAGTCGTTTTATTCATAACGAATCGCGTCGGCGGGCGACATATTGGTTGCCTGGCGCGAAGGAAGCCAGACCGCCAATGCCACCACCAGTGTAATCATCAGCGCCACCATCCAGAAGAGGAGCACGAAAGGCGTGTTTGCGTCACCCAAAATACGCGTCAACTTGGGCGCCACGAAGAACGCCAGCGGCAAGCCGATCACCAGCCCGGTCAATAGCTGCTTGCCGCCCTGAATCATCAGCATGCGCAACAAATTGCTCTCAGTGGCGCCCATGGCCATGCGCAGGCCGATCTCCTGGGTACGCTGATTGATCAAGTTGCACATCACCGCGTAAATACCCGTTGCCGCCAAAATCATCGCCACCAGGCCGAACAACATGAAAAGGTTGGCAATAAAATGCAAGCCTGCGGTGTTGCGGGCCAGGCGTTCATCCAGGGTCTGGATCTGATTGACCGACAGATTACTGTCCACCTGACGAACCCCGTTGATCAACGCTGGGCCGACGGTATCCGGTTGCTGGGCGCGCAGCACCAGCATCAACGAGGACGAGGGTTGTTGCTCCAGCGAACGATAGACCGTGGCGCGGTGGCGAAAGGCACTGAAAGGGCGTCCATGGATGACGCTGGGCACCACGCCTACCACGGTGTACCAACGCTGGTCGTCGGTATCGCGAAAACGCAGACGTTTGCCGATCACATCCCGTTCCGCCGGCCAGAACTGTTCGGCAAAGGACTGGCTGACGACGACGACCTGTTGTGAGTCCTGAGTGTCAGCGTGGGAAAACTCCCTGCCCGCTGTCGGCGTGATCCCCATCGCCGACAGGCTACCCGGCATGACCTGCACGTCGTTGACGATCGGGTAGGACCAGCGCTCATTGGTGTTATTGCTCGACGAGTCGACGTCCACCTGGCGCGGCAGAGTGAATTGTCCGACGGCGCTGGTGGTCAATGCGGCGCTATCGACCCCTGTAATCGCGGCGACACTGTCATTCAGGCGCCGATAAAACAGAATACGGCGTGAGTCATCAGGGTAATCATTAGGATTGAGGTGGATTTGCGCGGTCAGATAGTTATGGGTATCAACACCATAATCAGCGCGGGTCGCCTGGTAGACCAGCACGGCAAAAAGCGCGCTGATACACAGGATCGAACAGGAAAGCCCGACTTCAAAGATCACCAGGATCCGTGAAACCCGGCCCGCACCACGACTTTGCGCACCGCGCGTACCATCGCGCAGCACATCATTGAAATTGCCATGCATGATTTTCCAGGCCGGCAAGGCACTGGTGAGCAGCGCCGTGATGATGACCAACGCCAGGGCGTTGAAGACCAGCACATTATCCAGGGACAGCTGCCACCAGAACGGGGTTTTATTAGGGACGAAGCCCGGCAGTATTTGGTTGGTGACCTCCAACCCCCATGCAGCCAGCAGGACGGCCAGGATACCGGACAGACAACAGATGAATAAGCTTTCGAGCATCATTTGCAGAACCAGACGGCCCGCGGGGGAGCCCAGCGCCACCCGAATCGCGATTTCCTTGGAGCGCTCGGTGGTCCTTGCCAGTAGCAGATTCCCGACATTGCAGCACGCCAACAGCAGCACGAAACTGACCGCGAACAACATCACGATAAAGATCGGCCGGGTCTCCTCGCCCATGAAGTTTTCCTGAAAGGTCAATACCTGCGCAGAGAGCCCCTTATTGCTTTCCGGGTGTTCCAGCGCGACCGCCTGCATCACCCTATTGAGGTCGCGATTGGCGTCCTCGAAGGTCACGCCGGGTTTTAAACGCGCATATACCGACACTTCCGGGGCACCTTTACGTACCAGGTAACGCGAAGGTTCAAGCTGCGACGGCAGCCACAGGTCATGAAAGAAGGGGAAGGCGAAATTTTCCGGCATGATGCCGACTATGCGCGTCGGCACACCGTTGATCCTGATATCACGACCAATGACCTGCGCATCGCGAGCGAAATAGTTTTGCCACATGGCGTAGCTGATTACCGCGACAGGTTGGGCACCCGTCTGTATATCTTCCTGATTCAGTACGCGTCCTTGAAATGGCTGAACGCCCGCGTAAGAGAACATCTGCGGGGTGTTTCTGATAGCCATGTAGGAAACAGCCTTACTGCCATCACTGATATCCGCGCGCTCCGCGTAGAAATACCCGACGTCCTCAAGCTGGGTGGTACGCGTCTTGATTTCGCTGTAATCCATGAAGTTCAACCCTGAATCACTCAGGCTGACACTATTCACGGTCGGGTTGACCAGCACCATGTTTTCCCCGTCCGGGTAAGGGAGCGGCGCGAACATAATGGTGTTGATCACCGAAAACATGTACAGGGTCAACGCCAGTCCACAGGACATGATCAACACGGTGACAAAGGTAAAACCGGGGCTTTTCAGGAGTAGTCGCAAGGCGTAGCGAATGTCAAAAAGCATCTTATGCTTCCTTCACCAGGGTCAATTGCCGCGCCTGTTCGCCGTCGCCGACTACCTTGCCGTCAGACAGGACAATACTGCGCTGTGCACGCTCGGCCGAGCGCGGATCGTGAGTGACGATGCAGATAGTGGCGCCCTCGCGGTGCAATTTATCGAGGATGTCGAGCACCGCTTCGGCATTGTGCGAGTCCAGGTTGCCGGTGGGTTCGTCCGCAAGAAGGATCGAGGGGTTACCGACAATCGCCCGAGCCACCGCGACGCGTTGCTGCTGCCCGCCCGAGAGCTGTGACGGATAGTGACGGCTGCGGTGAGACATATTGACCTTGGCTAAGGCTTCGATTACCCGTTGATGCCGCTCGGCTTTGGAAATATCACTGCGGTATGTGAGTGGCAGCGCGACGTTTTCTTCGATCGTCAGATCACTGATGAGGTTGAACGACTGAAAGATGAAGCCGATGTCTCGGTTACGCACCTGCGCGCGCTGCTTCTTGGAAATATTGTCGACATTGTGGCCGGCCAGTTGATAAGTACCGCTCGAAGGCGTGTCCAGCAACCCCAGCACTGAAAGCAGGGTCGACTTCCCACAGCCCGACGGCCCGGAGATGGCGACGTATTCACCTTTTGAAATAGTGAGGGTGATCTTGCTCAGCGCATGAGTCTCGATTTCGTCGGTCAGGAAAATTTTGTTTACATCAGTCAGTGCTACCAACGGTTCCATGGTTGCTGTCTCCTGGGAGTTGTTGCGAAGGCCGGCGCGAGCGGTATCAGTTGACGATTTCAATCTGGTCGGCCCCCTGCCAAGCGGTGCTGTCACTTAGAATTATCTTGTCGCCAGCCTTGAGCCCGGCGGTGATTTGAATGTAATCAGCAGACCCCTGCCCGAAATTCACTTTCATTTTGGTCGCTGAGCGATCTTTGTCGTCCAGTCGGTAGAGCATAGAGGGTAGGTTGTTCTGCGCGAACGGCGGGCGCTCGACGTACAGCGAATTATTGATTTTCGTCACTGCGATCAAGCCGTCGACACTCAGATCAGGCCGCGCTTCCTGAGGCAACGGCTGGTCGAACGTGACATCCACCTTGACTGTTCCGTTGGTCACCGCAGGATCGACCCTGGACAACACACCGGTAAAACGGCTGCGCCCTGTGTTGATCGTGACAGGTTGCCCGACCGCAAGATCGCGCGATTGCAATTCAGGGACTTTGAGCTCGGCGTACAGCTCTTTTTCCTTGGCGAGGCGGGCAATGTCACTGCCTACCGTCACCCGCTGCCCGACCTGAACCTTGACGTCCTGCAAGATGCCATCTATGGGTGACTTGACCTTGAGCGAATCGACTTCCTGCTGACTCAACGCCACTTGGGAGTCCATCTTGTTGAGGCGCATCAGGTTCGCTTTTATATCCGCCTGGACGCTCAGCTTGAGTGTCTTCAACCGCCGCTCTTCAAAACTGACCTGTTGCGTGTACTGTTCAGTCAGGATGCGGGTCGTTTCATATTCCAGCCTGGGCACGGCGGCAATATACTTTTTCTGAGCCGCCAGGCGCAGAGCGGAACTGAGTAGCCGACTCTTTGCATCCAGCATCAATGCCTCCTGATTCAAAATCTTGTTTTGCAGCTCGGCATTTTTTGCCTCGGTTTCGGCGCGACGCGCATCAAGCTCCAGCCGGTTTTCCTGAAGCCGCTGCTCAAGCGTGGGGTTACTCATGACCACCAGCAATTGACCTTTGCTGACTTTCATTCCTGCTTTATAAATAACTTCCTCCACCCGTGCGTCAACATTTGCCGCCACCCAGTTGATGTCCAAAGGTAGAAGCACACCATTGCCCCTTACCTCAACCGCAAAATCACCGTATTTGACTTCCGCCACGGCCACGCTGCTACGAACGACCTGGTAGGGCGAAAATCGATAGTTGTAGATGAGCAACAGCAGCACGAGCAAAACACCACCACCCGCAATAACCTTACGGTGTTTTTTCCATATACCCTTATTTCCCTCGTTTGGGATCGAGATATCCATAACCACACCAATTTAGAAAGCCTGGGCAGTGACAAGCATGCATCGTGCCAACGATTATAAATTTGCATAACCGAATGACAATAAACAACTTTAGTGAAATTCACGGTAATCGCAGCCGAATGGTAATAGCCTGAAGTTTCACTTCCGGAACCATCACCCAAATTTCTTCGCTAAATCAAACGTTACACCTTCGCTGTCCGCCTTACGTCATTCCCATTAGCGGGACAAACCGCAACACGCCTTTTAAGAACATTCCGAAAATGGGATTGGGATTTCCCTGAAACGCGAAATGTTTAAAAAAGCATTGAACAAACAGCTACTTAAAATGGTTAAAAAATGGCATAGCAATTGCCTGTTCATATGTGAGTCACACGCCAACACACATAATAATTGCTACGCCATCGAGCGCTGCAGAACGGAGTCTGTATGTGGGAACGTAAAATCTCCAACGCGGAAAAGTCCTTATTTACCCAGCAGATAATGGACGACCTGAATAAACGCCATTTCGAGATATATGGAAAACATGCGCACACCGATAAAACGTTGTGCATTGCCAAGGTAATCAACTACATGGTGGAGAATATTTCAGAAGAAATCACCTTAAACGACTTGGAGAAAATCTGCGGCAAATCCCGCTTCGACATCTGCCGAATGTTCAACCTGTTCTATAACGTGACGCCGATCAAGTGGATGTGGAAAGTTCGCCTGGCACTGGCCAAGGAGTTTATCCAACTGGCACCCGAGTGGTCATTGACCGATATCAGCTATGCCTGTGGCTTTTCCTCGCTGCCGCATTTCTCGCGAAGTTTCAGCAAGACGTACAATGAAACGCCACTCAAGCTCAAACAGTGCATCATGAAGTTAACCCGACAGGAGTCCAAAAAAGAGAGCTCGGAGTACGACTGTATTTTTGGACTGCAGAGAAATAATTTTTCACGCAACATGCTGATCAATAACATCAACTCGTTATAACAACTAATCCCAACCAACGGCGCACGAACCTCAGCTCACTCCAACGCTGTTGTATGGCTCGAGTTCTCTCCATTAGTGCCACGCCGCCGTTCCCCTGTGGCGGGGAGAAAGCAGACATGGCAACAGCGTTGATCGTGCAGTCGGGTTTTATATCAGGCTGTGGACTGACTGAGAGGAGAGCCAAATTGTGAAATGCTGCGTGTATAAACGCACGGTCTTCAGTACCGGGCACTTACAGCAGACAGCGACTTACCGCTTCAAACGTTTGAAACGCAGATCCATGGCGGGGCGCAGGAATAAGACCGGTTTGGCCATGGCAGAACCGTCCTCCTGCGCAGTAGGTTCCAGAAAAGCAGAGATACGTTTGAACACCGCGGCATCACGCAAAGCGCCATTATGTCCCTGGCCCTCCGTCACTATCAGTCTGCTCTTGCCTAACGCATGGTTGAGCACCATGGCCTCTTCCAGGCCAATACTAATATCGCCTTTGTCATGCAGGATCAGCACCGGCTGTTTTATGTGCGCGATCAATTCCGGCCCGACTTTGTCGGGGTGCACACCATAACGCAGCTGATACAGTTTTTTCATGGCATCGGCGATGTGGCCAGGCAGTTTATGGCTGAGCACATAATTATCCACCACCTCACCCAAGCTGCACGGACTGCCGATCAGGATCATTCGCTTGAAGTACAGTCCTTGCATGGCGGCCATGCAGCCTACCAACCCCCCGGATGAGTGGCCGACCACCACGGAAAACGGACCATACTGCCGCTCGATATCAATCACCGCCCTGGAGAGGTCGTAAAAAGACACGCTCCTGCCTGCCGACGCGCCATGTGCCGGCAAATCCGGTGCAAACACGCTGTACCCTTTCGCCTGCAGCCGCTGGGCAAGATGCCTGAGCATGATGCTTCGACCGTCCCAGCCATGCAGTAACAGCACTTTCTCTGCGTGGGGCTCGGGTTGAGGATAAATGAACATGTTGACGAACGCGTGGCGCCAGGTGAAGTTTTCCTGCCGGCATTGCCTGAGCAACATCAGCTCTGCGGTTTTATAGGGCAACGGCCGAGTCTTTTCGAACAAATGCATGGCATACAATGCCGACAGGTAAGACGACATCATGTCCAATGAATACAGGTCAAATAACCTGATCGAGCGGCACACTCGAACGTAGTGCGTTGTCGGCCGGACCTTGGCTTTCATCAACAGCGTTGGCCGCCGACGCATCACCACCAGTACACGAAGGTAGTTCTGGTGGACCAGCGAAACGATCAATAACAGTGGATAAATAACACTAAAGAACATGCTCACGCCCCAGCTTGTTCGCGAGCCGCCAATACTCACTTGCGAAGGCCAGAAAGTTGATCGCACTGAACACAATGATGATACCCAGGATCGACTTGACCCCGGAGAAGCGCTCCCAACCTACCCATAAAACAATCACCATCAGCAACTCGATGATGACCGTCAGCATCAACACACGCCGCGCCTGATCCAGTTGCTCGAGCAATGCCTGCAACGACGCTACAAACGCGGTTAGAAAGAACGTCGGCAATAGAATCAGCATCATCTGGCTGCTGGCTTCCCTGATCGCGTCGTCACCGGAAAGCAAGCCGATCAACCGACTCTCACTGAAATACACCGCGACGGTGAGCACCAGATAGAGCCCTCCAATAAACATTAACCCACGGTGCAGAAGCCACTTCAGCCCTTCACCGCTGGTGACCGTCAATCGCTGGTTGATCAGGATCGCCAGGGCAGAACCACAGGCCACGGCGGGAATCACGATAAACATTCTGATCTTGGTGATGATCAGGAATGCGGCCACGTACTGCTCACCGACTTTCCCAATCAAGGGAAACACCAGCAGCGAACTGAAAAAGACCACGATGAACGATGCGAAGATGGGCAAGCCAACCTGCGCAAGCAGACCTTTGAGCCGAGCAATGAAAGCGTGGGGGCGATCGTCATGTGCCTGGCGACCGACGCGCCAGACCAGCCATGTGGCGACGGGGATCAACAGGCAGGACGCCAGCGCGTTGGCGACGATAATGGAATAGAAACCCAGACCGTACACGTGGTAGCTGGAATAGCAAATAGCGCCGTTCAAAACAATGAAGGCCATCACCAGGAGCATGCTGGCTGCGCTTCTGCCCTGCCCTCGCAGGGCGCTGTTGCACATCTCCAACTGAACGAATGGCAGCATCGAAAGGAAATATAGAGGCAGTGCTTCTTGATAAAAATGTGCGCCAGCAACGGGAAGCGCCTTCTCCAGCCAAGGCGCGGATAACGCAATGGCCGCACTCACGAAGGCAATGACAGCGATCCCCAACACGGCTAAAAGCAGAGTCGCCCTCAAGACTTTTTGCCTTGACCAAAGGTTCACCGACCTGGCACTGAACACCTGATTGCTGATAGCCAAACATTCGAGAATTGCCAGAAACAGGAAACTGAACGGCTGAATCATCGACAACCAATAAATAGAGGTTGTCTCGGCGCCGTGCCCCAAAATCGCGGTCTGGATATTTTGCGAAAAAGACACCGCAACCGCGACCACAATCATCGGCCAGGCGAGCTTCAACAGGTCCGCAATATCCCGACCGGCCCCCTGGCGTTGCGACATAACCAAGCCCGGTGATGTATTCACACCTCCACCCCCGGGCTGTTGCGCTGCGGCGAGCCAGAGTGTCCCGTCGTCTTGCCATACAGGCTGTAAATCACCATCGAGAGATAAGACAGCGTGTGGGTTGCGCCCAGCAGATAGCCATGACCGCCCATTAGTTTTTCCGCTCTGTTGGTCAGTTGCGTAATCTGCCAATGGTCGTCTTCAGCGTCGTGGAAATCCTGCGCCGCGATCCGCATGTCCCACTGCAACAGCAACAGGCTGCAGTGGCTGCTCAGGTCCGCGAATTCGGCTTTGATCAACTGGTGCCGGGTGGCTTTCACGCCAAAGCTTCGGCGCGCGGACAAATGCGTCCAGCTCATGCCCAGCATGCGCATCAACAGTCCCAGGCGCGCGGCGACAGAAACCACCAGTTGGCTGTCATCGACGGCGATCACCTGCTCTTCTCCCAGCCATTGCAGGTCAAGGCCGAGACAGGCAAGCACCCGATCCGCCTGCGGTGATTGGCTGGTCGTTGCCGTTGGCTCATTGAGCACAAGCTGGTAACCCTGACTGAACGCACGCCGGGCCTGGTGCGGCAACTCAAGGTGCAATTGCCTTACCGCCTCGGCCGGCTCATTGCTCGCAAACAGCTGATAAATCCGGTTGAACGGACTGTCAGCCATAGGAACGCTCCACTTGCAGGTGCTGCTCGATCCAACTGATCAACTTACCGACTGACGTAAATGCATCCTGACTGATCTGATCAGGCTCAAACATTAAGCCCGGTACTTTTTCCTCAAGCGTCAGCAAGAACTGCACGAACAATACCGAGTCCAGGTCCAGATCTTCATTGAAGTCTGTTTCCAGGCTGACCGTCACCGCCGAAGCCATCACCTCGTTAAGTGCCTTATTAATCGCCGACAGAAGATCTGACATGTAAAACCTCACTGGTTTGGTTTCTTTCAATTAAAACGCATGAAAGCGTGACGCCCATGCCCATGGTCAGGCAGAGTATTCTTTGCCCGGTAAATTTCTTCAGCAGCGCGGCCAAATTAAATAGAATATCGGCACAGTAAGCATGCCCATACTCGGCGATATGCTCGGTAAACAAAATGCCTTTGAATTGCAGTTTCTCAACCACGCGCCTGAGCATCGGCAGGTCCAGATTACACGGCACGATGGCGTCAATACTCTCTGCCGGAACATTGAACTTGCTCAGTACATATAGATAAAAGTCGTAGTAATCATGTTCCAGCAAGGCATACAACTCGCGCCGGCGCGCCGGTGTCTGCTGGCGGTGGTTATCATAAAAGCCGGGCATGTGCCTCACAGCCGTGTGCGTAACGTTCCAGTGCGCGGGCCCCGCATTGAGCAGCATCACCGCAGGCACTTCGGCAAGCACACTGTTATCGAGTCGATTGATTGCGCTATGAAAGGCTTTCTCTCCCGTCAATAGCAGCATCGGCTCGCCACGCTTGATCAATCTGTTTTTCAGCAAGTGAACGGCCGACAAGGCCGACGAACAATGATTCAAGCTGACGCTGAGTACTTCCCAATGACCAATGCCACAGCCACGGGCGATGTCCCGAAGCCAATCATTATCGAAGAACGTATTATGTGTCTGAGTTTTGGCATAGGCCAAACACCCGTTAAGTGTTTTCAAGTGCGGATTTGCAGTGATCAGCGAACTCAACGTCTGCGCCAACATATAGGCGTGTGTGCTGGACGACAGCGCAACCGCCTCCAGAAAATAATAACGTTGCAATACCTTGCACGCGCCCGACTTCAAGTCATGCGACCGTTCAAGGGTGTTTAGTGGATTTAATGAAATTTGATCCGGCAACCAGCATAAATAATTAAGTGGCAGCATAACGTTCCCGCGTGGGTAATTTTTAGTTCATCTAGAAATTACCCACATCGTCCCAGAAACGAATCGTGCTTTTTGCCTCAAATTGCTTAAAAACGCTGATTTCCCATTTACAAGTCCCACAAACGGAATCATCAAGTGCTCGGAGGGCGTGCCAGGTGCCGGCGCCGGCGTTGCCAAGCACGCCAACGCCCGCAGACGCGATGCAGCCTGTCAGCCCATCATCGGGACATGCCTTGGATGGCCGGCCACCCGTGCCAACCATGGCTGTACACCTGGATAGCCAGCCAGATCAAAACCACCCTCTTGCGCCACATGGGTATAGGCGTACAGCGCCACATCGGCAATCGAGAAGCGATCCCCTACCAGATAGGGCGTCAGCTGCAGCTGCCGTTCCATGACCTTCAGGGCTTTATAGCCACCCTTGTGCAGTTTCTCGTATTCCTCCAGCCGGTCTTGCGGCATGTTCAGATAAAACTGGATGAACCGCGCCACCGCAATATACGGCTCGTGGCTGTATTGCTCGAAGAACTGCCACTGCAACACCTGGGTACGCAAACGCGGCTCGCTCGGCAGGAACTCGCTGCCATCGGCGAGGAAGTTGAGGATCGCGTTGGACTCCCACAGGCAGGTACCGTCTTCCAGTTCCAGCACCGGGATCTTGCCGTTGGGGTTCTTGGCCAGGAATTCGGCGGTTTGGGTGTCACCCTTGAGAATATCGACATCGATCCATTCATAGGGGATGCCAAGGAGATTGAGCATCAATTTGACCTTGTAGCAGTTGCCCGATCTGTGATCGCCATAAACCTTGTACATGAGCTCCCCTTATGCAGCTTGGCGCGCTCTGACCGAACGCTTGCGCCAACAAAGTGCGGGTAACCACGGGTTGTTTCAAGACGTTGCGCAGAATAAATCCGCCCGTTTGCCTCTGGAAGCCGCCTTTCATCCCCTTGCGCCAAGATAATCGAAAACATTATTTGCTTTATTTGTATACAAAAGCATAATTCGCTTCGTGCGAGTTCCTGACCTATTGGTCAACAAAGCCCGCCAGTACCTCAAAGCGCTGTTGCCCACTCATGTGACCGGCGCTGGAAATAACAATAAAACGATTGAGGAGTACTCGCTGTGGATAGCCGCAAAACCGAAGCCCCAACGCTGGATCTCGCCGCGCCGCAAGGCGGCTGGCTGGAACGCCTGTTCAAACTGCGCTTGCATGGCACCACAGTGAAGACCGAACTGATCGCCGGCCTCACGACGTTCATCACCATGGCCTACATCATCTTCGTCAACCCCAACATCATGGCCGATGCCGGTATCGACCACGGCGCGGCCTTCGTCGCCACGTGCATTGCCGCCGCACTGGGCTGCCTGTTGATGGGCCTGTACGCCAACTGGCCGGTCGGGCTCGCGCCGGGCATGGGCCTGAACGCGTTTTTTACCTACACCGTGGTCGGCACCATGGGCTACAACTGGGAAACCGCGCTTGGTGCTGTGTTTATCTCGGGTGTGCTGTTCATGTTTCTTACCCTGTCGCGCATCCGCGAATGGCTGCTCAACAGTATTCCGGTCAGCCTGCGCCATGCCATGGGCGCCGGTGTGGGCTTGTTCCTCGGGGTGATCGGTCTGAAAACCGCCGGCATCATCGTCGACAGCCCGGCCACGCTGATCAAGCTCGGTTCGCTGCACGAACCCGCGCCGTTGCTGGCGGCGGTGTGTTTCCTGCTGATCGCCATCCTCAGCTATCACCGCGTGTTCGGGGCGATTCTTATCAGCATCATCGCCGTGACGCTGGCCGGCTGGGGCCTGGGCCTGGTGCATTACAACGGCATTCTCTCCACGCCACCGAGCCTGGCGCCGACCTGGATGGCGATGGACGTGATGGGTGTGTTCAATGTGAGCATGATCAGCGTGGTGTTTGCCTTTCTTTTTGTACACATGTTTGATACCGCCGGTACACTGATGGGCGTTGCCCAACGTGCCGGGCTGGTGAATGCAGACGGCAAGATCGACAACCTGTCCCGCGCCTTGAAGGCAGACAGCGCTTCGAGTGTATTCGGCGCCATGGTCGGCGTACCGCCAGTGACGAGCTATGTGGAAAGCGCCGCGGGCGTGGCGGCCGGTGGCCGTACCGGGTTGACCGCCGTCACCGTGGGCGTGCTGTTCGTGGCGGCGATGTTCTTCGCCCCGCTGGCCGGCATGATTCCCGCCTATGCCACCGCCGGCGCATTGATTTACGTGGCAATGCTGATGATGGCGAGCATGGCCCATATCAATTGGGATGAGGCCACCGACAGCATTCCGGCAATCGTTACCGCGATCATGATGCCGTTGACGTTTTCGGTCGCCGACGGGATCGCCCTGGGATTTATCACCTATGTGGCGTTAAAGGCCGGCACCGGCAAGTACCGCGAGATTTCCATCAGCCTGTGGGTGCTGTGCGCGATTTTCATCGCCAAGTTCATCTTCCTGTAGTTCGGGAACGGCTGAATAACCGCCTCACCTTCGGGTGGGGCTTTTGCATGAAGGGAGAAACGTAGATGAACCTGGAAACCTGGCTGCTGTTCAGTGGCGCCGCGCTGGTAGTGATCCTGATTCCCGGCCCGCTGTCTCTGCTGATGATCAGCAACAGCCTTAACTACGGCCTGCGCCGCTCTTACCCGGCGTTTCTCGGCGGGGTGTTTGCGTCGATCTGCCTGCTGAGCGCCTCCGCCCTGGGCCTGGGCGCGCTGTTGCTGGCCTCCGAGCAATTATTCAGCGCCTTGAAGATTGTCGGCGCGCTGTACCTGTTTTACCTCGCCTGGCAGAGCTGGCAGCAGTCACGCCTGCCCGCCCACGGCGCCGACGTTCCGCAGGCGGCACCGGTGCCGCGTTTTCGCGCATTGTTTGGCCGGGCTTTTGTACTGGGCGCCAGCAATCCCAAAGACATCCTGTTCTTCGCCGCGTTTCTGCCGCAGTTTCTCAGCAGCCAGCAACCGTTCCTGCCGCAGCTGCTGATTATGATCGCCACGTGGACAGTGCTCGATCTGCTGTGCAAGTTGGCTTACGGCCTGGGTGCCCATGGCGCTGCGCAGTATTTGCGCAGCGGGTCGGGCCAGAACTGGTTCAACCGCATCAGCGCCGCACTGTTCGGCGGCGCCGGTGCGGTGGCACTCATCAACGCCAGGGGTTCAATCTGACCAAGTAAACGCTTGGCTCGGGCTTGCCGTACCGGGCCATTGGATGCCGGGCATCGTTCGCTCCAAGCGCTTTTCTGAGGCGGCCCGCAGGCGAAAAAAAGCCCGCAGTGTGCGCGGGCGAAACCAACGAAGAGCATTTGGGGGTGTGAAGCGAGGTGACGCTCAGCTACCGCGATAAGTGGAATAGCTGTAAGGCGAAATCAGCAAGGGCACGTGGTAGTGGTCTTGTTCGGCATTGATGCCGAAGCGCAACACCACTACGTCGAGGAACGCGGGTTCGGGCAATTGCACGCCACGGGCGCGGTAGTAATCACCGGCGCTGAATTGCAGCTGGTACACGCCGCTGCGGTATTCATCGCCTTGCAGCAGCGGCGCGTCGCAGCGGCCGTCGCTGTTGGTCAGCACGCTGGCGACCCGCTCAAGCTGCGCGCCTTCGACGCGATACAGCTCAACCTTGATTGCGCTGCCGGGGCAGCCGTGTGCGGCGTCCAAAACATGTGTGGTCAAGCGTCCCATGGCGTCTTCGTGCCTCCCGAAGTCAGTAATAAAGAACCCGCACTCTTTCAGAGCATCGAAAAAGCCGGCGAGGGCTGATTAAGACATTTTTCAAAAAAATTGTACACAATAAATTCAACATAACCTTGACCCCCTGTAGGCGCGAGCTTGCTCGCGAAAAACTTCAACGATAACGCGGATTCTCAGGTAGAAAAGTGGTGCGCTCAGGCTTTTCGCGAACAAGCTCGCTCCTGCAGTGGATTTTTTTGTGTTTAGCTGACCAGTTAGGCAAGTTTCTTGCAGCGACCTTTTGAAGCGATCTGCAGAAAAAAGGCAGAAATGCAGGCTTACAAAGTTCGCGATAAGTTGTATACAATCACTCATCGCTGTGACGCCACTCAGTCTTTCCACTGCCCGGCCGCCACACACACTTGCTACCACGAACAAGAAGGAAGACTGCAGTGAGCGCTGACTACCCACGCGACCTGATCGGTTACGGCAGTAACCCTCCTCACCCCCACTGGCCGGGCAAGGCACGCATTGCGCTGTCGTTCGTACTCAACTACGAAGAAGGCGGCGAGCGGAACGTCTTGCATGGCGACAAGGAATCCGAAGCTTTTCTTTCTGAGATGGTCTCGGCCCAACCGCTGCAAGGCGTGCGCAACATGAGCATGGAGTCGCTGTACGAATACGGCAGCCGTGCCGGGGTGTGGCGCATCCTCAAGTTGTTCAAAGAATTCGATATCCCGCTGACCATCTTCGCCGTGGCCATGGCCGCCCAGCGCCATCCGGATGTGATCCGCGCCATGGTCGACGCCGGCCACGAAATCTGCAGCCACGGCTACCGCTGGATCGACTACCAGTACATGGACGAGGCCCAGGAACGCGAGCATATGCTCGAAGCGATTCGCATCCTTACCGAGCTGACCGGTGAGCGCCCGCTGGGCTGGTACACCGGCCGCACCGGCCCCAACACGCGGCGGCTGGTAATGGAGGAAGGTGGCTTCCTGTACGACTGCGACACCTATGACGACGACCTGCCCTACTGGGAACCCAACACGCCCAACGGCAAGCCGCACCTGGTGATCCCTTACACCCTGGACACCAACGACATGCGCTTCACCCAGGTGCAGGGTTTCAACAAGGGCGACGACTTTTTCGAGTACCTCAAGGACGCCTTTGACGTGCTGTATGCCGAAGGGGCTGAGGCGCCGAAGATGCTTTCCATCGGTCTGCATTGCCGCCTGATCGGCCGTCCGGCGCGCCTGGCTTCGCTGAAGCGTTTTATTGAATACGCCAAAAGCCATGAACAGGTGTGGTTCACCCGCCGCGTCGACATTGCCCGTCACTGGCACGAAACTCACCCCTGCACGGGAGCGGCAAAATGACTGCATTCCAGACCCTCACACCCTCGAGCCTGAGCCGCGATGAATTCGTCGCCGCCTTCGCCGATATCTATGAACACTCGCCGTGGGTGGCCGAAAAGGCCTTCGACCTGGGCCAGGACGCGTCGATCGACCAGATCGAAACCCTGCACCAGCGCATGAGCGATATCCTGTTGAGTGCTGATCATGCAAGCCAACTGGCGCTGATCAATGCTCACCCGGACTTGGCCGGCAAAGCTGCCGTCCAGGGCCAACTGACCCAAGCCAGCACCGATGAGCAAGCTGGCGCGGGGATTCACCAATGCACGGCCGAAGAGTTTTCTCGCTTCACCGAGCTGAACGAGGCCTACAAAGCCAAGTTCAAGTTTCCCTTCATCATGGCGGTAAAAGGCAGCAACCGGCATCAGATCCTGGCAGCGTTCGAAACGCGCATTCACAACTCGGCTGAAGCCGAATTCAACTGCGCGCTGGCCGAGATCAACAAGATCGCGTTGTTCCGCTTACTGACCCTCTAAACGACCATCCCCAGCCACTCTATCCAAGGCAGACAAGAAGAATGAAAGCTTACGCCGTACCTTTCGAAAAGTTCGTCAACCTCGCCGACGCCCGCCTGGGCACCAAGATCATCTCGGTGACCGATGACTGGTTCGCCGACGCCAACCGCCTGTTTCAGCCGACCCCGGCCGTATGGAAGGAGGGCGTTTTCGATGACAACGGCAAGTGGATGGACGGCTGGGAGTCACGCCGCAAGCGCTTCGAAGGCTACGACAGCGCGGTAATCCGCCTCGGCGTGCCGGGCTCGATCAAAGGCGTGGACATCGACACTTCATTCTTCACCGGCAACTACCCGCCGTCCGCATCGCTGGAAGCCTGCTTCCTGGCCACGGGCGAGCCTGACGAAAACACCCAGTGGGTGGAAGTGCTGTCGGCCGTCGAGCTGCAAGGCAACAACCACCACTACCACGAGATCAATAACGCGCAAGCGTTCAGCCACCTGCGGTTCAACATCTACCCGGACGGCGGCGTGGCGCGTCTGCGCGTGTACGGCGTGCCGTTCCGCGACTGGTCGGCGGTGGGCGACAACGAACAGGTCGACCTGGCTGCCGCACTCAATGGCGGCCGGGCCCTGGCCTGCTCCGATGAACACTTCGGGCGCATGAGCAACATTCTCAACCCGGGCCGTGGCATCAACATGGGCGACGGCTGGGAAACCGCACGTCGCCGCACGCCGGGCAATGACTGGGTAATCGTCGCGCTGGGCCACCCTGGCGAGATCGAGAAGATCATCGTCGACACCCTGCACTTCAAGGGCAACTACCCGGACACGTGCTCGATCCAGGGCGCGTTCGTCAAGGGCGGCACCGACAGCCAGATCGAAACCCAGTCGCTGTTCTGGCGTGAACTGCTGCCGGCACAGAAACTGGAAATGCACGCCGAACACACCTTCGCCGAGCAGATCAAGGCGCTGGGGCCGATCACCCACATCCGCCTGAATGTGTTCCCGGACGGTGGTGTGAGTCGCCTGCGGGTACTGGGCAAGGTCGCCAGGTAAACGATGAACCCCTGTGGCGAGGAAGCTTGCTCCCGCTGGTTCGCGTAGCGGACCCAAAAGATGGGACTGCTGCGCAGCCCAGCGCGAGCAAGCTCCCTCGCCACAAAAGCAAACAACACAGCATTCGGATAAGAAGACAGCCATGCGCACACTGATGATCGAACCCCTGACCAAAGAAGCCTTCGCCCCTTTCGGAGACGTTATCGAAACCGATGGCAGCGATCACTTCATGATCAACAACGGGTCGACCATGCGCTTTCACAAACTGGCAACGGTCGAAACCGCGCAGCCGGAAGACCACGCCATCATCAGCATCTTCCGCGCCGACGCGCAGGACATGCCGCTGACCGTATGCATGCTGGAACGACACCCGCTGGGCAGCCAGGCCTTCATACCGCTGCTCGGCAACCCTTTTCTGATCGTGGTCGCGCCACTTGGCGATGCACCTGTATCAGGCTTGGTCCGCGCCTTCGTCACCAACGGCAGGCAGGGCATCAATTACCATCGCGGCGTCTGGCACCACCCGGTGCTGACGATCGAAAAGCGGGATGACTTCCTGGTGGTTGATCGCAGTGGCACAGGCAATAACTGCGATGAGCATTTTTTCAAAGAGGATGAGCGTTTGATCCTCGCCCCCCACCAATAAGAGAAGGCCGGATCACCCGACAACAAGGGTGACAGGCGAGAGGTAAAGACTGTGGAAGCACATCTGTTGGAATGGCTGAACCTGAGCGTGCGCTGGGTTCATATGATCACTGGCGTCGCCTGGATCGGCGCTTCTTTCTACTTTGTCTGGCTGGAAAACAACCTTAACCGCGTCAACCCCAAAAACGGCCTGGCCGGTGACTTATGGGCGATCCACGGTGGCGGCATCTACCACCTGGAAAAATACAAACTGGCCCCGCCGACCATGCCGGACAACCTGCACTGGTTCAAATGGGAAGCCTATTTCACCTGGATGTCGGGCGTCGCGCTGCTGTGCGTGGTGTTCTACTGGAATCCGACCTTGTACCTGCTGGCTCCCGGCAGCAGCCTCAGCGGCACCGAAGGCGTATTGCTGGGCATCGGCTCGCTGTTCGCCGGCTGGTTCATCTACTCCTTCCTCTGCGACTCGGCCCTGGGCAAGCGCCCTGCCCTGCTCGGCTTGATCCTGTTCGTGCTGTTGATTGCGGCGGCTTACGGCTTCAGCAAGGTGTTCAGCGGCCGTGGCGCCTACCTGCATGTGGGTGCGGTGATCGGTACGATCATGGTCGGCAACGTGTTCCGTATCATCATGCCTGCCCAGCGCGCACTGGTGGCGGCCATCGCCGAGAACCGCACGCCGGACCCGGCGCTGCCGGCCAAGGGTTTGCTGCGCTCACGGCACAACAACTACTTCACCCTGCCGGTGCTGTTCATCATGATCAGCAACCACTTCCCGAGCACCTATGGCAGCCAGTACAACTGGTTGATCCTGGCCGGGATCGCCGTGGCGGCGGTGTTGGTACGGCACTACTTCAACACTCGGCATAACAGCCAGAAGTATGCATGGACCTTGCCGGTGGGCGCGCTGGCGATGATCAGCCTGGCGTATGTGACCGGACCCAAACCGGCGCCGGAAGTGGCCAAGGCACCTGCGGCGATCGAGTACCAGCCGTTGCCGGAAACCGCCCTGGGTGGCGGCCGGAAACCGGCTGCGCCTGCCGCGCCCGCGGCCGAACCGGCACCGGCCCAGGCCGGCACCGACTTTGGCCAGGTACACAGCGTGATCGAACAACGCTGCACCGTGTGCCATTCGGCCAAGCCCACCAGCCCGCTGTTCAGCACCGCGCCGGCCGGGGTGATGTTCGACACGCCGGAGCAGATCCAGCAACAGGCGGCGCGCATTCAAGCGCAAGCCGTGGCCAGCCAGATCATGCCCCTGGGCAACATCACCCAGATGACCCAGCAGGAACGGGATTTGATCGGCACCTGGGTCAGCCAGGGGGCGCGCACCCACTGACAGGCTGACGCAGATCCAACTGTGGGAGCGGGCTCCCACAGGGGATTTGCATTGCCATGACGATTGCGCTCCAAACAACACAACAATAAAAAGATCCGAGGTGTTGCATGACCGAGTTAGTCGAACCGCAGATTCCTTCCGCGCCAGCCATGGTGCGGCTGCCCCTCTTGCAATTGATTCTGGTAGGCCTGCAACACGTCTTGCTGATGTACGGCGGCGCTGTCGCCGTGCCCCTGATCATTGGCCAGGCCGCAGGGCTGAGCCGTGAAGAAATCGCCTTCCTGATCAACGCCGACCTCCTGGTCGCCGGCATCGCCACGCTGGTGCAGTCATTCGGCATCGGCCCGGTGGGCATTCGCATGCCGGTGATGATGGGGGCCAGTTTCGCCGCCGTCGGCAGCATGGTCGCCATGGCCGGCATGCCCGGTATCGGCTTGCAAGGGATCTTCGGTGCGACCATCGCCGCCGGGTTCTTCGGCATGCTCATCGCGCCGTTCATGTCCAAGGTCGTACGTTTTTTCCCGCCGCTGGTGACCGGTACCGTGATCACCGCCATCGGCCTTTCGCTGTTTCCAGTGGCCGTGAACTGGGCCGGTGGCGGCAGTACCGCGGCCACGTTCGGCTCGCCGGTGTACCTGGCGGTCGCTGCGCTGGTGCTGGCCACTATCCTGCTGATCAACCGCTTCATGCGCGGCTTCTGGGTGAACATCTCGGTATTGATCGGCATGGCGCTGGGCTACGGCTTGTGCGGCACGCTCGGCATGGTCGACCTCAGCGGCCTGGCCCAGGCGCCCTGGCTGCAAGTGGTGACGCCGCTGCACTTTGGCATGCCCAGGTTCGAGCTCGCGCCGATCCTGTCGATGTGCCTGGTGGTGGTGATCATCTTTGTCGAATCCACCGGCATGTTCCTGGCCCTGGGCAAGATCACCGACCAGGAAGTCACGCCGAAGATGCTGCGGCGCGGCTTGCTGTGTGATGCCGGCGCGTCATTCTTTGCCGGGTTCTTCAATACCTTCACCCACTCCTCGTTCGCGCAGAATATCGGCCTGGTGCAGATGACCGGCGTGCGCTGCCGCTCAGTGACGATGATGGCCGGGGCATTTCTGATTGTACTGAGCCTGTTGCCCAAGGCGGCCTACCTGGTGGCCTCGATTCCACCGGCGGTGCTAGGCGGGGCGGCGATCGCCATGTTCGGCATGGTGGCAGCGACCGGCATCAAGATCCTGCAGGAAGCCGACATCGCCGACCGGCGCAACCAGTTGCTGGTGGCCGTGAGCATCGGCATGGGCCTGATCCCAGTGGTGCGCCCGGAGTTCTTCGCGCAATTGCCATTGTGGATGAGCCCGATAACCCACAGTGGCATCGCCATGGCCACCCTCAGCGCCTTGTCGCTGAACATTCTGTTCAACATCCTGGGAGGCTCCGAACGCCCCGCCGTCGCCCATACGCATTGATTCCTTCGTTGAAACAACAACAAAAATACTGACGAACAGGAAACACGCCCATGCACACCCTTCACCTGGGGCCGGCCACAAGCCGCGCCCCATTCTCGCCCCACGCGCGCCTTTACAGCGCACTTGAGCCACGGCCCGAGAGCCAGTATTCTCCGCGCCCGCTCGAATCGACTCAAAAAAAAACAGCAAATGTAAAAGCTGACTGCAGGGCCAACTTATCCTGGCCACGTGTCTGCGGCCAACGTATACAAAAAACCTCCGGCTCCGACTGCATCAAATGCAGCCGAACGCCTTTTATTGGCTTTTTGAAGACCTTGGCGCAGCTCTTGCTAAAAGCACTAAAGCTGACCAAACAGACGATTTTTGCAGCGAACCAAAAGGCGCCACACCAGAGCGCCTGCGTAGAAGAACAACTCTAAAACTTTGACTCGGGAGCAACCGAATGAAACCTATGTTCAACAGCCTGGCGCTGGCGGGATCCCTGCTGGCGGGTGGCCAAGCAGTCGCGGGCGATTTGCTGCAGTGGCAGAACAACAGCCTGACGTATCTGTGGGGCAAAAGCTTTACCGTTAACCCGCAGATCCAACAAACCGTCACGTTCGAACATGCCGACGCGTGGAAGTACGGCGACAACTTCTTCTTCCTCGACCGTATCTTTTACAACGGCAAGGAAGATGGCAACGTCGGTCGGAATACTTACTACGGTGAGTTCAGCCCACGTTTGTCGTTCGGCAAGATTCTGGACAAAGACTTATCATTCGGCCCGATCAAAGATGTATTGCTGGCCTTCACTTACGAGTTCGGCGAAGGCGATAACGAGTCGTACCTGCTGGGCCCGGCGTTTGACTTGAATATTCCGGGTTTCGATTACTTCCAGTTGAATTTCTACCAGCGCCAGACCGAAGGCAACCGCCCGGGTGACGGCGTGTGGCAGATCACGCCGGTATGGTCGTACACCCTCCCCGTGGGCAACTCCGACGTGTTGATCGACGGCTTCATGGACTGGGTGGTCGATAACGACAAGAACGCCCGCGGCACCTATCACGCCAACCTGCACTTCAACCCGCAGGTCAAATATGACCTGGGCAAGGCGCTGCATTGGGGCGACAAACAGTTGTATGTGGGTTTTGAATACGACTACTGGAAGAACAAGTACGGCATTGAAGACTCGGGGGCGTTCAAGACCACTCAGGACACCGCGAGCTTTTTGGTCAAGTACCACTTCTGATAAACACTGCAATCGCCCTGTGGGAGCGGGCTTGCTCGCTCCCACATCAGCTCAGCGTCAACCCAAGAAACCTGGACAATTCCTCACGCTTGGCCAACGCATCCTTGCGGCCCAACTCGATCAGCTCGCTGCAATAGCCCGCCTCGAACAGCAAGTAACTCAACACCCCTGCCCCGCTGGTCTTGGTCGCCCCGGGCCCACGCAAAAACAAGCGCAACGCCGCTGGCAATTCCTGCCGATGCCGTGCCGCGATTTCGTCGATCGGCTGGCTGGGCGCGATCACCAGTACATCCACTGCCGCCACGCCGGGCGAGACATGGCTGAATTGGTTCAAGCGTTCCAGCAATTCGATGTCGCTTTCCAGGCTGTCAATGAACGTGCTGTTGAGCATGTGCCCGCCGATCTGCGCCAGCGTCGGTTCCTGGCCGGTATAGGTGCGCGGCATCGAGGGTTCGTTGCCTCGCGGGTTACCGCTGACGCCCACCACCAGCACGCGACTCGCGCCCAAGTGCAGGGCCGGGCTGATCGGGGCCGATTGGCGAACGGCGCCGTCGCCGAAATATTCCTGGTCAAGTTTCACCGGGGCGAACAGCAAGGGAATCGCCGAACTGGCGAGCAGGTGGTCGACCGTGAGTTGAGTCGGCACGCCAATCCGCCGATGGCGCAGCCAGGGGTCGATGGTCGCGCCGCTTTGATAAAAGGTCACCGCCTGCCCGGACTCGTAGCCGAAAGCGGTGACCGCCACGGCGTGCAGATGCTTGTGCCGGATGGCTTCGTCGATGCCTGCCAGATGCAGTTTGTCCTGCAGCAAATCGCGCAGCGGTGAGCTGTCGAGCAACGCCACCGGAAACTGCCTGCCAAGGCCCAACAGGCTGTGAATGAGGAAGCGACTCGCCTGGCGGATCACACCGGGCCAGTCGCTGCGCAGCACCAGATGGCTGCGAAAGCCTTGCCAGAAGGCGGTGAGCCGCTGGATGGCGGCGGTAAAGTCCGTCGCGCCACTGGCCAGGGTCACCGCATTGATCGCCCCGGCCGATGTGCCGACGATCACCGGAAAGGGATTGGGCGCCCCCGGCGGCAGCAACTCGGCAATCGCCGCCAACACCCCCACCTGATACGCCGCTCGCGCCCCGCCGCCGGAAAGAATCAAGCCTGTGACCGGTTCAGCTGGGCGCATTGCGTCACTCCATGTGGGAAAGGTGAGTCTTATCGACGGCGTTTTTCGTACAGCTTGGGTTCGCCCGGTGGCCGGCTCTTGAAGCGGCGATGGGTCCACAGGTATTGCTCGGGGCAGGCGCGAACCGAGGCTTCGACCCATTGGTTGATGCGCAGGCAGTCGGCTTCGTCAGTCTCACCGGGGAAATCAGTCAACGGCGCGTGAATCACCAGACGGTAGCCGCTGCCATCGGCCAGGCGCTCCTGGGTGAACGGCACCACCAAGGCTTTGCCCAGGCGCGCGAACTTGCTGGTGGCCGTGACGGTCGCGGCCTGGATGCCGAACAGCGGCACGAAAATACTCTGCTTGGCGCCGTAGTCCTGGTCCGGTGCGTACCAGATCGCACGGCCGGCGCGCAGCAGCTTGAGCATGCCGCGCACGTCGTCGCGCTCCACCGCCAGGGAATCGAGGTTGTGGCGCTCGCGACCACGGCGCTGGATAAAGTCGAACAGTGGGTTGCCGTGCTCGCGGTACATGCCATCGATGGTGTGCTTTTGCCCGAGCAGGGCGGCGCCGATTTCAAGCGTGGTGAAATGCAGCGCCATCAGAATGACGCCCTTGCCTTCCAGATGCGCCTGCCTGAGATGCTCCAGGCCCTCGACATGGGCCAGGCGTGCCAGACGCGGCTTGGGCCACCACCAGCTCATGGCCATCTCGAAGAAGGCGATACCGGTGGAGGCGAAATTTTCCTTGAGCAGGCGTTTGCGCGCTTCGGCGGACTTTTCCGCAAAGCACAGTTCAAGGTTGCGTGCCGCAATACGGCGACGCTCACCGGCCACGCGGTACATGCCCGCGCCCAGCAGGCGACCAATGGTCAGCAGCACGCGGTACGGCAGTTGGGTGACCAGCCACAGCAGGCCCAGCCCCAGCCATAACGGCCAAAAACGCGGGTGAAGAAATACAGCTCGAAAACGCGGGCGATCCATTACAGATTCCGGTAAAGACAAGGGCCGCGCATTCTACAACGGTTCGACTCGGCTTGCGGCGGGTGAGTGTTCTCGCTATAAGTCTCGACACTTTTCGTGACAAGCCGTTTTTGCCGACCATGAGCCAAACCGAACCGCTAGACCAAGATCCCGTGTTCCAGCTGAAAGGCAGCATGCTCGCCATTACCGTGCTGGAATTGGCCCGCAATGACCTCGACGCCCTCGACCGCCAACTGGCCGCCAAGGTCGCCCTGGCGCCGAATTTCTTCAACAATGCGCCGCTGGTGCTGGCCCTGGACAAACTGCCGGCCGGCCAGGGCGCCGTCGACCTGCCCGGGCTGATGCGCGTATGCCGCTCCCATGGCCTGCGTACCCTGGCGATTCGCGCCAGCCGTATCGAAGACATCGCCGCGGCCATCGCCATTGAACTGCCAGTATTGCCGCCGTCCGGTGCCCGCGAGCGTCCGCTCGAACCATTGGTCGGTGAAGAGAAGAAAAAACCGGAAAAACCACCTGAACCGACGATCAGGCCTACCCGGATCATCACCTCGCCCGTACGCGGCGGGCAGCAGATTTACGCCCAGGGCGGCGACCTTGTGGTGGTCTCCTCGGTCAGCCCCGGCGCGGAACTTCTCGCCGACGGTAATATCCATGTATACGGCCCGATGCGCGGTCGTGCCCTGGCCGGCATCAAGGGTGATACCAAGGCACGTATTTTCTGCCAGCAGTTGACCGCCGAGCTGGTTTCCATCGCGGGTCAGTACAAGGTTTCCGAAGATTTGCGCCGTGATCCGCTGTGGGGGGCTTCGGTACAGGTCAACCTGTCGGGCGACGTGTTGAACATCATTCGTCTTTAACGGATACTGCCGCATTTTCCAAGCATCTCTAGACTCTGATAGCAAAGCGAAACCGGCAATACTTGCGTAGGACTATTTGAAAGCGTGGTGTTTCCCCTGGGGGAACCCTGGCTTTCCCCTACACAGGCTGTCCGCCTGCAGCGAGTTTCAAGAGATGTTTTTCAGGGACCGAAAGTCCTTTTTCCTTAGGGGTGAAACACCTTGGCCAAGATTCTCGTGGTTACATCCGGCAAGGGTGGTGTGGGTAAGACCACCACCAGCGCCGCTATCGGTACCGGCCTCGCTCTGCGCGGCCACAAGACAGTCATCGTCGACTTCGACGTCGGTTTGCGTAACCTCGACCTGATCATGGGCTGCGAGCGCCGCGTGGTATATGACTTCGTCAACGTGGTGAACGGCGAAGCCAACCTGCAACAGGCCCTGATCAAGGACAAGCGCCTTGAGAACCTGTATGTGCTGGCCGCCAGCCAGACCCGTGACAAAGACGCGCTGACCAAAGAAGGCGTAGGCAAAGTCCTCGCCGAACTGAAAGAAACCTTCGAATACGTGGTGTGCGATTCCCCGGCCGGTATCGAAACCGGTGCTCACCTGGCGATGTACTTTGCCGATGAAGCCATCGTGGTGACCAACCCGGAAGTATCCTCGGTACGTGACTCCGACCGTATGCTCGGCCTGCTGGCCAGCAAGTCCAAGCGCGCCGAAGAAGGCCAGGACCCGATCAAGGAACACCTGCTGCTGACCCGCTACAACCCTGAGCGCGTCAACAACGGCGAAATGCTCGGCGTTGAAGACGTCAAGGATATCCTCGCGGTAACCCTGCTGGGTGTGATCCCGGAATCCCAGGCCGTCCTGAAAGCGTCCAACCAGGGCGTGCCAGTGATTCTCGACGACCAGAGCGACGCCGGCCAGGCGTACAGCGATGCAGTCGATCGCTTGCTGGGCAAGACCGTGGAACACCGCTTCCTCGATGTCAAGAAGAAGGGATTCTTCGAGCGTATCTTTGGAGGCAACTAAACAATGAAATTTCTCGACTTCTTTCGCGCCAACAAAAAGCCAAGCACCGCGTCGGTCGCGAAAGAGCGTCTACAGATCATCGTGGCGCACGAACGCGGCCAACGCAGCACACCGGACTACCTGCCAGCCTTGCAGAAGGAACTGGTCGAGGTGATCCGCAAGTACGTCAATATCGGCAACGATGATGTGCATGTCGCCCTGGAAAATGACGGCAGCTGCTCGATTCTGGAACTCAATATCACCCTGCCTGATCGTTGATCGAACAGGCGGCCGCCACGGCGGCTCCGTTACCCGGCTCACTGCACCTGCAGGAGCGAGCTTGCTCGCGAAGAACCCAAGAACACCGCGTTCATTCAGACTGAACGCGGCGCCTTCAGGTTGTTCGCGAGCAAGCTCGCTCCTACAGGAGGCGGGGGATCGTAGCGGAGCCGCCGTTGGCGTTTGTTACGAGGCTGTTTAATGCCGTTGTCCACTATCCATATCCTGCATCAGGACGACGCCGTCCTGGTGGTGAACAAGCCGACCCTGCTGCTCTCGGTGCCCGGCCGCGCCGATGACAACAAGGATTGCCTGATCACCCGACTGCAGGAAAACGGCTACCCCGAAGCCCGCATCGTCCATCGACTGGACTGGGAGACCTCAGGGATCATCCTGCTGGCACGGGACGCCGATACCCACCGCGAACTGTCCCGTCAGTTTCACGACCGCGAAACAGAAAAGGCCTACACCGCATTGGCTTGGGGCCAGCCGGAACTGGACAGCGGCAGCATCGACCTGCCCTTGCGCTATGACCCGCCGACCAAGCCACGCCATGTGGTGGATCACGAGTTCGGCAAGCACGCGCTGACGTTCTGGAAAGTACTGGAGCGTTGCGGCGACTGGTGCCGCGTCGAACTGACGCCCATCACCGGGCGCTCGCACCAGTTGCGCGTGCACATGCTCTCCATCGGCCACCCGCTGTTGGGTGACGGCCTGTATGCCCACGAACAAGCCCTCGCCGCCTGGCCACGGTTATGCCTGCATGCAAGCATGTTGAGCTTCACCCATCCGCAAAGCGGCGAGCGGCTACGCTTCGAGTGCCCCGCGCCGTTCTGAAGCCGGCAATGGGGTCAACATGTGGGAGCGGGCTTGCTCGCGAATACGTTGGATCAGTTAACACATTCAGTGACTGACACACCGCATTCGCGAGCAAGCCCGCGCCCACATTTGTTCTGTGCACGCCACGCCATCGAACGGTAAACTCCACACACTGCTGTCTGGAGCTATTTATGCGCGAAGCGTTGAATCAAGGCCTGATCGACTTCCTCAAGGCCTCCCCTACTCCTTTCCATGCCACTGCCGCCCTGGCCCAGCGCCTGGAAGCGGCCGGTTACCAGCGTCTCGACGAGCGTGACACCTGGACCACCGAAGCCAACGGTCGCTATTACGTGACCCGTAACGACTCCTCGATCATCGCCTTCAAACTGGGCCGTCACTCGCCGCTGCAGGACGGCATCCGTATGGTCGGCGCCCACACCGACAGCCCGTGTCTGCGGGTCAAGCCGCAGCCCGAGCTGCAACGTCAGGGTTTCTGGCAGTTGGGCGTGGAAGTCTACGGCGGCGCATTGCTGGCCCCGTGGTTCGACCGCGACTTGTCCCTGGCCGGCCGCGTCACGTTCCGTCGCGATGGCAAGGTCGAAAGCCAGTTGATCGACTTCAAGCTGCCGATCGCCATTATTCCCAACCTGGCCATTCACCTGAACCGTGAAGCCAACCAGGGCTGGGCGATCAACGCCCAGACTGAACTGCCGCCGATCCTCGCGCAGTTTGCCGGCGACGAGCGCGTGGACTTTCGCGCCGTGCTCACCGAACAATTGGCTCGCGAGCATGGGCTCAATGCCGACGTGGTGCTTGACTACGAGCTGAGCTTCTACGATACCCAAAACGCTGCGGTGATTGGCCTTAATGGCGACTTCATCGCCGGTGCGCGGCTGGACAACCTGCTGTCGTGCTACGCCGGGTTGCAGGCTCTGCTCACCAGCGACACCGACGAAACCTGCGTGCTGGTGTGCAACGACCACGAAGAAGTCGGCTCCTGCTCGGCCTGCGGCGCCGATGGCCCGATGCTGGAGCAGACCCTGCGCCGTCTGCTGCCGGAAGGCGAAGAATTCGTACGCACCATTCAGAAATCCCTGCTGGTGTCTGCCGACAACGCCCATGGCGTGCACCCCAACTACGCCGAGAAACACGACGCCAATCACGGTCCCAAGCTCAATGCCGGCCCGGTGATCAAGGTCAACAGCAACCAGCGCTACGCCACCAACAGCGAAACCGCCGGGTTCTTCCGCCACCTGTGCATGGCCCAGGAAGTGCCGGTGCAGAGCTTCGTGGTGCGCAGTGACATGGGCTGTGGCTCGACGATTGGGCCGATCACCGCCAGCCACTTGGGTGTACGCACTGTGGATATCGGCCTGCCGACGTTTGCCATGCATTCGATTCGTGAACTGTGTGGCAGCCATGACCTGGCGCATCTGGTGAAGGTGTTGGGTGCGTTCTATGCGAGTCGCGACCTGCCCTGATGCCAGTCAGTCAAGAAGCAACGCTTTACCGTGGCGAGGGAGCTTGCGCCCGCTGGACTGCGTAGCTGTCCCATTTTCTGGGGCCGCTTCGCAGCCCGGCGCGAGCAAGCTCCCTCG